>JACNFO010000003.1 GCA_014384565.1 Candidatus Pseudothioglobus aerophilus | reverse complement strand
GTGCTAATTGATCCCTACAAATTATCTAAAAATCGTTCAGCGTCTAATGCCGCCATGCAGCCCGAACCTGCAGAGGTAATGGCTTGGCGATAAACGTGGTCTGCAACATCGCCAGCAGCAAAAACGCCTTCAACGCTTGTTTGTGTTGCGTTACCTTTGAGCCCAGCCTCAACTTGAATGTATCCACTATTTATGTCTATCTGGCCCTCAAAAATACCCGTATTTGGCGTGTGGCCAATGGCTATAAAGACGCCGTGCACATCGATATCTTTGGTTTTTCCATCGTTTCCTTTAAGTCGAAGCCCAGTAACGCCCATATCATTTCCCAAAACCTCTTCTAGATTATGGTTCCACTCAATAGATACATTTCCATTTTTAGCTTTTTCCATTAGCTGGTCAGATAGAATTTTTTCAGACCTAAACTTATCACGTCGATGAATAATGGTCACATGTTCTGCAATATTTGAAAGGTAAAGAGCCTCCTCAACAGCCGTATTACCACCGCCAATAACTGCAACTTTTTGGCCTCTATAGAAAAAACCATCACAGGTTGCGCAGGCAGAAACGCCCTTGCCCTTAAAAGCTTCTTCAGAATCCAGTCCAAGATATTGGGCCGTAGCTCCAGTTGAAATTATTACAGCATCCGCAGTATAGGTAGTTTCACCGCCCTGAAGCGTAAACGGGCGTTTAGAAAAATCAACACTGGTAATATGATCGTTAATTATTTCCGTATTAAAACGAAGGGCATGCTCTTTCATACGCTCCATTAGATCTGGGCCCTGAAGACCATCATGATCTCCTACCCAATTATCCACATCCGTTGTAGTCATTAATTGACCGCCCTGTTCAAACCCACTAACCATCACTGGATTAAGATTTGCTCTTGCTGCATAAACCGCTGCTGAGTAGCCGGCAGGGCCTGACCCAACAATCAAAACTCGACAATGTTTGGTATCACTCATTATGAAATACTTTATACTAATTAATCAAATGAGTATTATAAGCTATCTTGAAAAAAAATAATAAACGCACTGCCACAAATACCCCCATAAATAATCCGCGCTCAAAGATTGCAAGTGAGTCGATTTTTATTCTTTTCTTAACCCTGGGTGTCGTTTTCCTTATTTCACTTGTGACATACTCACCGGATGAAGATCCATGGACTGGGGGGGCGCAACTAGTAAAGCCAGTTTTAAATAGTGCAGGAATGTTTGGTGCTTATCTGAGTGATATAAGCATTGGAGTCCTAGGCTATGTCTCTTATATCATGCCAATAGCTTTAATTTGGCTTGGGTATAACTTTCATAGAGATGCAAATAAAGAGCGCAGCAGTCAAATTACCTTCTTGCTTCGATTAGCTGCGTTTCTCGTCATGCTTTTTTTTACAGCAGCACTAGCGCATCAATTTGCGCCAGAGATAAAAATTATTGAGGGCCTTAAAGAGACTTTTTTAGCGGGCGGAATGATTGGAAAGTCGATGCATGATCTGGTGTTTTATGAAATTTTTGGCAGCTCATCTACCATAATATATATTGGCATTATTTTTGTTAGCTTTAGTATCGCCTCGAGCGCTTCATGGAGAAACATAAGCACATCCCTTTTCAAAAAAGCCTTTCATAGGGATATTAGGACTGCAGACAATAACGGCAGCTTAAGAGCAAAACCTGAAATTATCAGCTCATCTTCAGCTGCTGTAGAGAAGCCTCAAAAAGCTGAGAAAACAGATAGGCCTAAAAAAGCTGAGAAAGTTGAGAGGCCTAAAAAAACTGAGAAAACAGAGAGGCCTAAAAAAGAACAGGGCAGCAATCTATACAAATCAGGCATGTCGGGCGGGCTTCCAAGCCTTTCACTCCTAGATGATGTTAGTAACTCTGGCTTAGGCTACACAGACGAGTTCCTTGTTGAAATGGGCCAACAAGTTGAAATTAAATTAAAGGATTTTGGCTTTGATGTAACAATAACTGCCGTAACTCCAGGGCCCGTAGTGACTCAATTTGAAATCTCGCTTGCTCCAGGAATTAAAGTTAGCCAGATCATGAATCTTAACAAAGACCTAGCTAGGGCGCTGCTTGTAGAAAGTGTTCGCATAGTCGATGTGATTCCAGGCAAACCGGTTATTGGACTTGAAATTCCGAACAACAATAGAGAAATGATTGGACTTAAAGAAATCCTTTCAAGCGAAGTATTCACAAAAGCTAAGTCAACGCTTTCCATGGGGCTTGGTAAAGATATCAATGGATTGCCAATTGTTGTTGACCTTGCGAAAATGCCGCATCTTTTAGTGGCTGGTGCAACAGGAATGGGCAAGTCAGTGGGTCTTAATGCAATTATTCTTAGCATTCTCTATAAGGCGTCTCCAGAGCAAGTAAGGCTCATCATGATTGATCCAAAAATCGTTGAGCTTGCATCCTATGCAGATATTCCACATCTCCTTACTCCGGTTGTTACTAATATGAATGAAGCTGCCAGTGCGCTTTGGTGGTGTGTCAATGAGATGGAAAGGCGCTATAGTCTTCTGGCCAAGTTTAGCGTTAGAAACATCGAGTCATTTAATGAAAAACAGCGCCGCGCTCAAGAGTCTGGAAAACCTTTGTTAGACCCTTCATTTAACGCAGATAACGCAAAAGAAGGTGAAAAACATCCAGAGCTTGAATCGCTCCCTCTTATCGTTATAGTGATAGATGAATATGCGGATATGCTTGGTGCTCTTGCACAGGAAGACCGTGCTAAGTCTAAGCGAGTTGAAGGACTTATTGTTCGAATTGCTCAAAAAGCTCGAGCAGCTGGAATACACCTTATTGTAGCAACCCAGAGACCTAGTGTTGACGTTATAACTGGCTTAATTAAATCTAATATACCAACAAGAATATCTTTTAAAGTTTCATCAAAAACAGACTCAAGAACTATTTTGGACCAATCAGGTGCTGAGCAGCTTCTTGGAATGGGTGATATGCTCTATATGGCGCCAGGCATGACTCACCTTACAAGAGTTCATGGGGCATTTGTAGAAGACAGTGAAATTCTGCGAGTCGTTAAGCACCTTAAGAAAAACTCAAGCCCAAACTACTTAGAGGGTGTTCTTAAAGCACAAACTGAGATTGTCAGCAATAAAGACTCTGGACAATCCTCTGGCGAATTAGATCCACTTTTTGATGAAGCAGTGCAAATTGTCACCTCTACAAGAAGAGCCTCAATCTCTAGCCTGCAAAGAAGAATGCGAATTGGCTATAACCGTGCAGCCCGAATTAT
>JACNFO010000045.1 GCA_014384565.1 Candidatus Pseudothioglobus aerophilus | reverse complement strand
AAACTATATCGGGAGTTCAAGTGATTAGATTCGGTATTTCATGGGTAGCACGCTTACTAGGCGTCAGTGGTTTTACCGTCCAACAACCAACAACTCGTGGTTCCCTCCAAGATTTAAATATTTCAGAAAGGATTATTCCTTTTAATCCTAGCAATTTAGCTGTTCATGATTTTGATGATTCAGAAGCTACACGTCACTTAAGGCGCTTTCAAGATACTCAGGTCAAATTAAGTCATGGAGAGCAAGTTAGTGATGCCACTAATGATCAAGATCTAGTATCAGTCATTGCTACTTTGAAATCAAAATTATATCAAGAGTCTATCAAAAGCAAGCATTACACGAATGCTTTTAATGAGTTAAATGAGAGGTTAGTCGAGTTAGAAAAAATCGTACAGCCTGGCAAGAAAACTGACTTTCAAAAGCTCCAGGGCTGGGTTCATTCCAAAAGACACTTCCATTAATCTTTAGTTTTTATTACTATTGATGAGTCGCTCTCGAGTTGATTCATTTTGTAAAAATGAAAAGTAATTAGGTATAATGCTACTTGGTTTTTAAATTAATATTCTTATTAAATAAATATGTCAAAAAGTGATTACATTGAGTTAGAAGGCGTCGTAAAAGAAAAATTACCTAATACAACTTTTAAAGTTGAATTAGAAAATGGACATAGCGTTCTTGCTCATATTTCTGGAAAGATTCGTAAGCACTACATACGCATACTACCTGGCGACAAGGTAACTGTTGAAATGACTCCTTATGACCTAACTAAAGGAAGAATTACCTTCAGACACAAATAAATGTTTTCTAACATTGAGGTTTTTGACTATATATAATCTCAATTTGATATGAATTTTATTAAAAAAATAGTTTCAGAAATTCTGAGATAATATTTTCAAGCCATAGATAAGCCAGTGTGGTGGAATTGGTAGACACGCCGGATTCAAAATCCGGTTCCTTCACGGGAGTGCCGGTTCGAGCCCGGCCACTGGTACCAAACTTGTTTAGGACTAAATAAAATGGACAACAACTTTGTAAGTGAAGCGCTGAATTTAACCATGTTTGGGATGGGATTCGTTTTTGTTTTTCTTGCTTTGATGGTTTTCGTCACAAATGTAATGTCCTTGCTTGTTGCAAAAATTCAACCCGCAACTAACGATGCTTCAGCATTGGATTCTGATCCAATAATTGAGATTGATGAAAAAACAAGAGCAATTATTGAGGCAGCAATAAAAATGCATACACAGAGATAACTATATGTCTAACAAAGAAAATAATAAACCAGTCCAAATCACTGAACTAGTTCTTAGGGATGGACATCAATCGCTTTTTGCAACTAGAATGCGAATTGATGACATGCTTCCTATTGCAGAAAAATTAGACAAAATAGGTTATTGGTCAATGGAGTCTTGGGGTGGTGCTACTTTTGATGCTTGTATTCGTTTTCTTGGAGAGGATCCTTGGGAGAGAATACGTGAAATCAAAAAGGTTATGCCTAACACTCCTCAACAAATGCTCCTAAGGGCCCAAAATTTGTTGGGTTACCGCCACTATAGTGACGATGTAGTTAGAAAATTTGTTGATCGATGCGCCGATAATGGTGTTGGCGTGTTAAGAATATTTGACGCGATGAATGATACGCGCAATCTTAAAACTGCCATTGATCAAACAGTTAAAGTTGGCCAGCATGCTCAAGGCACGATTTCATATACAGTGAGTCCAGTCCATACAACTGAATTATGGATTGAGATGGCTAAAAAGATTGAAGATATGGGTGCACATTCATTGTGCATTAAGGATATGGCTGGCTTATTACAGCCTTATGTTGCATATGATTTAGTTAAAAAACTAAAAAAAGCGATTGATATTCCTATTCAGCTGCATGCTCATGCAACTACTGGTCTCTCTACTGCTTGCATTATCAAAGCAGTTGAGGCTGGGATTGATCGAGTTGATACCTGTATTGGTTCGATGAGTATGACTTACAGCCATTCTGCAACTAACTCTGTTGTTTCTATTTTAGAGGCGAGCCCACGTAAAACTGGCCTAGACTTAAAAAAACTTGAAGAAATTGATCAGTACTTTAAGCCAATCAGAGCTAAATATGCTAAGTTTGAGGGGTCACTTAAGGGCGTCGATTCAAGAATTCTTACATCTCAAGTTCCAGGCGGTATGCTGACTAATATGGAAAGCCAATTAAAAGAGCAAAATGCACTTGATAAAATGGACGAAGTTTTGTTGGAGATACCTCGAGTTCGAAAAGATTTAGGTTACATCCCTTTAGTAACTCCTACTTCTCAGATTGTAGGTACTCAATCCGTGCTCAATGTTCTAACTGGCGAGCGCTATAAAACTATTACCAGAGAGTCAGCTGGAATACTTAAAGGTGAGTATGGTTCTGCTCCTGCCCCAGTAAACAAAGAACTTAAGGAGAGAGTCTTGGAGGGCGCAGAAGCAATTACTTGTAGGCCTGCAGATAATATTGAGCCTGAGCTGGATGTCCTTGAATCTGAGTTTGATAAGCTTGTTTTAGAGAAGGGTATTAGAGTAGCAGATGAGAAAATTGATGATTTATTGACTTATGCTCTATTTCCTCAGGTGGGAATTAAGTTCTTAGAAAATAGAGATAATCCAGATTTCTTTGAGCCAGTTCCACAGGCGCCAATCAGTTCTTCAACTTCCGAGGAAGATGAAGGAATATATACTGTTTCATTTAAAGGGCAGTCTTACACAGTTAACGTTTCAGCAGGCGGCACGATAAAATCTGTGGGCACTTCCTCAGATACTTCAGAATTAAGTTCCGAAGACTCACAAGTCAGTTCAGAGCCTTTGATGAATGGAAAAGAGGATATTTCAGCGCCACTATCGGGCACTATTTGGAAAATCTTAGTTAGTCCTAATCAGAACGTTAAAAAAGGTGATACTTTGCTTATTTTAGAGGCTATGAAGATGGAAACTGAGATCAAAGCAACACAATCTGGTGTCGTTTTAAATGTTAGCGTTAAAGAAGGTGATTCGGTAACTGTTGGTCAACTCCTTCTTTCTTTAGGTTAACTATGGAACAACTTCAGCTACTTTGGGTTAATACAGGCCTTTATCAGATGGATTGGGGCCAAGGCCTTATGCTTCTTGTGGGCATCCTGTTAATCTATCTAGCAATTGTAAAAAAATTCGAACCTCTTTTACTTCTGCCTATTGGGTTTGGCGCTCTTTTAAGCAATATTCCAGGTGCTAATTTAGCTATTGATGGCGGAATTTTGCATCTATTCTACGTTGTTGGTATTGAGTCTGGCGCTTTTCCTTTGATCATTTTTATGGGTGTTGGCGCTTTAACAGATTTTGGCCCACTTCTTGCAAATCCTAAAACTCTTTTACTTGGAGCTGCTGCTCAGTTTGGAATTTTTGCTACACTATTAGGGGCGGTAGGATTATCAGTAATTGGTGTATTTGACTTTAGTTTGAAGCAAGCTGCTGCAATTGGAATTATTGGGGGCGCTGATGGTCCAACATCTATTTATGTTGCTTCAATTCTTGCGCCAGAATTACTCGGAGCAATTGCTGTAGCTTCGTATTCATATATGGCATTAGTTCCTCTAATTCAACCGCCAATTATGAGAGCGATGACTACTGAAAAAGAAAGAAAAATTAAGATGGTTCAGTTACGTGAGGTCTCTAAGGTTGAAAAAATTGTATTCCCAATTATTTTGTTATTACTTGTTGCTCTTCTTCTGCCCGCAGCAGCTCCTCTACTAGGTATGTTTGCTTTTGGTAATTTAATGAAAGAATCTGGAGTTGTTGATCGCCTGAGTGATACTACTCAGAATGCTTTGATTAATATAGTAACGATTTTTCTTGGCCTTGCAGTAGGGTCAAAGCTAATGGC
Organism: Candidatus Pseudothioglobus aerophilus; assembly: GCA_014384565.1. GTDB lineage: Bacteria > Pseudomonadota > Gammaproteobacteria > PS1 > Pseudothioglobaceae > Pseudothioglobus > Pseudothioglobus aerophilus. The sequence goes on along the minus strand of JACNFO010000045.1, from coordinate 13,063 downwards.
AGATAAGTTTCTTCAACTTGATACTTTAGGAATTTTATTGCTTGGCTTAGTTGCCTTCTCTATTGGAACGATGTGCGGCTTGTTGATGGCGAAACTAATGAACGTATTTAGTAAAAATAAAATTAACCCATTAATTGGCTCTGCAGGAGTTTCAGCAGTTCCAATGGCTGCACGTGTCTCTAATAAAGTTGGCCTTGAAGCTGATTCAAATAATTTCCTTCTTATGCATGCAATGGGACCTAATGTTGCTGGAGTTATAGGGTCAGCAATCGCTGCAGGCATAATGATTCAATTTCTAGGCTAGTAAATAATTTAGAACTCTTAAGTTTTAACCCCATAAAACAAACTAGCTTTACGTTTCGTTTATTTCGCCATTGGTTAAGGTAAGCTTTCTACTCATTTTATTTGCAATAGACAGGTCATGAGTAACAATTAACAGTGCGGTAGTTTTATCTGTATTTAGCTCTATGATAAGCTCTAATACGTCCTTTGCATTTGCCGCATCTAGGTTACCTGTTGGCTCATCTGCCAAGAGACAAGTTGGCTCAGTTATCATAGCTCTTGCAATTGCAACCCTTTGCCTTTCTCCACCTGACAGCTCTGACGGCTTATGATTCAATCGATTTTCTAGCCCAACCTTTGTTAATATTTTTTTAGATTTTAAGAGTGCACCGCCTTTATCAACACCCATGATTAACAAAGGCAAGGCAACGTTATATAATGATGAAAAATCATTTAGTAAGTGATGAAATTGATAAACAAAGCCTAGGTTTTTGGCGCGCAACTCTGTCCTATTTTTTTCGCTAATTTTTGAAATATTGGTATTAGCGATGAGCACATCACCATCAGTAGGAGTATCAAGGCCAGCCATTAAATTAAGTAGCGTTGATTTTCCACATCCTGATTGACCAATAATTGCAGTTGTTTCTCCAGATTTAATTTCAAAATTTAAATTTTTTAAAACAGATGTTTGATTGTTGCCCTCATTATATGAAAAGCTAACAGAGCGACATTCAATTATATTACTCATGCCTTAAAACCTCTGAGATATTAACTTTTCCAGCACGTTTTGCTGGATAAATAGCAGCAATAATTACTAATATAAAAGCTCCCAGGACTATACTAACCACATCGCTAAGTAGGATTTTTGATGGAAATCGGCTAATATAAAATAAATCTTTAGGGAAAAATTGGAAGCCAATAATACTTTCAATTCCAGAAATTACAGACTCGATATTAAGAGCCAAAAGTAACCCAAGAATTGTTCCTATAGTAATGCCAATAAAACCAATACTGAGGCCTTGGTAGAAGAATATCCTAACAATTCTTTTCGGAGTCATTCCGATGGTTCTTAAAATTGCAATGTCAGACTTTTTGTCGGTAACTACCATAACCATCATAGAGACTATATTAAAAGCAGCAATAGCAATGATCAAAGAAAGAATAATTGCAATCATTTGTTTTTCAAGATTTAAAGCTCTGATAAAATTTCGTTGTTGTTGCATCCAATCAACCCCATAATAACCATTGCCGAGGGATTTAATTACACTATCTGTAATTTTATTTGCTTTAAATAAGTCGTCTACTTTAAGGCGAATTCCAGATACTTGATTTCCAAGAGCAAATAAATCTTGGGCGTCATAAAGGTGGATAAATGCAAGATTATTGTTAAAATCATTTACGCCAGCATTAAATATACCACTCACTGTATAAGCTTGTGACTGGGGGACTAGTTTACCAATTGAATTTCTAGAGGGGGCTATCAGAGTAAGCTCATCCCCAATCCCTGTTCCCATTAGTGTTGCAAGGCCAACACCAATTAATATTGATGAATCGTCTTCATTAAGGCTAAGACTTCCATATTTAATATCATCTAATAAGGCAGAGGTTGTTGATTCTAAATCTATAAGGATGCCTCTAACACTAATGCCTTGTGAGGCATTTTTTGAAGTCATTAAGGCAAAGTCTTCAACAAAAGGCGAGGATGCAATAATCTGGCCCTGCGTGTCAATTTTTTTTCTAAGATCTTGCCAATTATCAAGAGTATCATCAGTTTCTGTTATGTAGGAGTGAGAAATCGTGTTTAAAACTCGATTTGTTAACTCTTCATGAAAGCCGTTCATTACTGACAAGACAGTAATAAGAGACATAACAGCTAGAACAAGACCAACCATAGAAACGCCAGAAATAAAAGAAACAAAGCCTTTTTTTCGATTGGATCTTAAATATTGGTTAGAAATATGAAATTCAACACTCATGGTCGGAATATTTTGTCATAATTAATGTTTTAAAAGTGATTAAAATTATCAAAATGCTAAGTATTACAAGTTTTGTCAATCACAGTAAGTTTGGCCTGGTTAATTTTTTGCTTTTGCCTTTTTCCGCTATTTTCTTCATTTTTAGTTATATACGTCTTTGTCTTTACAAAGTAAGGTTATTAAAAGTAAGCGTGTCATCAGTTCCAGTTATTGTTATAGGCAATATAACAGCAGGTGGAACTGGAAAGACGCCAATTGTAATTGCAGTTGCTAATTATTTTGCATCTCGCAATAAAATAGTAGGAGTTGTTTCTAGGGGTTATGGGGGAGAGTACGCTCAAGAATCATTAGAGGTTACTTCGAAAAGTGATCCAATTGATTGCGGTGATGAGCCTTTGTTAATAAAGCAACAAACTGAAGCCTTTGTTGTAGTGGCTAAAAAAAGAAGCAATGCAGTAAAGTTTTTAACTGAAAACTATCCAGTAGATTTAATTATCAGTGATGATGGTCTTCAGCATTATGCTATGGGACGTGATATTGAAATAGCAGTTATAGATGGACACAATCGATTAGGAAATGGGTGGTTTCTTCCAGCAGGACCTCTAAGAGAATCAAAAAAAAGGCTCAAGTCAGTTGATTTTATTATCAATAATGGTTCGCATATGGAAGGAGAGATATCAAGCAAAATTGAAGCAAACTGTTATATTAATCTAGCTACCAATGAAAAAAAAGATCTTGATTTTTTTAAAAGTAAAAAATGCTTTGCTATCGCTGGAATTGGAAATCCAGATAATTTTTATTCATTGCTTGAGGAGCTTGGAGTTAATTTAGTTACTAAAACATTTGTAGATCATCATAAATTTATTGAGAAGGATTTTGACTTTAAGGGTGACTATCCAATCTTAATGACAGCCAAGGATTGTGTAAAATGTAAACAGTTTGCAACAAGCCAAATGTGGTATTTGTCTGTGGATGCAAAAATTAGTTCTGACTTTTATCAGCAACTCGAGTCTAAATTATGATTGACGAAAATTTATTAAAAATGTTAGTTTGCCCAGAAAGTAAAGCCCCTCTTAAGTTAGTTGGTGAAGAATTAGTGTGTGAAAAAAGTCAGCTAGCCTACCCTATCATTGATGGCATTCCAATTCTGCTTTTAGAAGAGGCTCGAAAAACTAATCCTGAAAAATAATGGATTTTTCAGTAATTATTCCTGCCCGATATGCCTCAAGTCGTTTACCGGCAAAGCTACTAGAAAAAATACATGGCAAAACACTTATTGAGCATACTTATTCTAATGCAGTTATGAGTTCTGCTAAACGTGTAATTATTGCAACGGATGATGAAAGAATAAGCAAGGTTGCTAAGGATTTTGGTGCTGAAGTTTGTATGACTGACTCAAGCCACACATCTGGTACTTCTCGCTTATCAGAGGCAGTCACCTCGCTAGATTTTAATGAGGATGAAGTGGTTGTTAATGTTCAGGGTGATGAGCCCATGATGAGTCCTAAGGCAATAAATCAAGTTGCCTCTAACTTGATTAAAAGTGGAATGAGTGTTGCAACGTTGTGCGAAAAAATTGAAAGTGAAGAGTCTTACTTTGATCTAAATTGCGTTAAAGTCGTATATAATTCGCGCGGCAAAGCGTTGTACTTCTCAAGATCACCGATTCCTGCTTTTAGGAATAGTAGTGAGATTAATTTGGATTTTTGTTTTCGCCATGTTGGCTTATATGCATATCGAGTTAGTTTTTTAAAGCAATATTTGCAAATGGGTAAATCTGAGCTAGAACTAGCTGAGAAATTAGAGCAGTTAACTATCTTAAACCAAGGAATCGATATTAATGTTGATATTTCTTGTGCTCCAACTGGCTATGGTGTTGATACAGAATTTGATTTGAAAAAAGTTAAAGAGGAATTAAAAAAATGAATATTATTGATGGAAAAGAGATTGCAAAAAATCTGCGTTTAAAAATTGCTGAAGAAGTAAAAATGCTTGAACGACCTCCAGGCCTTGCTGTAATTTTAGTAGGTGAAGACCCTGCCTCAGCAGTCTATGTAAGAAATAAAGAGCTAGCATGTAAGCAGGCAGGATTTTTTTCAGATAAGATTATTAAATCAGAGAATATCACAGAAGAGCAGCTATTAGAAGAGGTGGAGAGGCTTAACAATAATCCTCATATAGATGGCATTTTAGTGCAGCTACCTTTGCCTAAACATATAGATGCAAATAAGGTTATTGAGCACATCTCACCATACAAGGATGTTGATGGATTCCACAGTGAAAATATTGGAAAGTTAATGCAGAATAAATCCCATTTAAGGCCATGCACTCCAAAGGGCGTTATGACTATGTTGGCATCAGTTGATTGTAAGGTGGAAGGTATGAATTGCGTAGTTATCGGTGCTTCAAATATTGTTGGTAGGCCAATGGCAATGGAGCTTCTAAATGCTCGAGGAACTGTAACTATTTGCAATAGTAAAACTAAAAATGTTGCTGAAAAAGTTAGGCAAGCTGACATTTTAGTTGTAGGTGTTGGAATTCCAGAAATGGTCAAAGGTGATTGGGTTAAAGATGGAGCTATTGTTATAGATATTGGCATTAATCGATTGGAAGATGGCTCTCTAGTTGGAGATGTAGACTTTGATGCAGTCAAAGATAAAGCTGGAGCTATAACGCCAGTTCCTGGTGGAGTTGGGCCAATGACTATTGCAACGCTTTTAGAAAATACATTGATAGCTTACAGGCAAGGTTTATGAGATTTTTTCTAAGATTATTAAGAGAAGGCTCTGGCAGAGTAGTGATATTAATTGACTGGTTATTTAAGCCTTCAGTAGTAAAAAGAAATGATGAAGAGCAAGCTAAAGTTGACCAAGCAACAAAAATTCTAAAGCTTTATCAGTTCTATGCTTGCCCATTTTGCGTTAAGACTAGAAGAGCAATTAAACGTTTAAATCTTAAAGTGGAGACTCGTGATGCTCAAACTGCCGGTCAATTCAGAAAAGAGCTGGAAATAAGTGGTGGAAAGATTCAGGTTCCATGCTTAAAGCTAGAGGGTGCTGGTGAAGCTACTTGGATTTATGAATCGAGTGATATTATTAAGTACCTAGATGAGCGCTTTTAATAAACCATTTAATTTTTAATAAAAATGCTTTATATTCGTGGAGGTAATAAAGAACAAATAGTACTTTCGCAGCAGTTATTTAGTTTCTGCAGTAACGGCTTGTTTCAAGCAAATAACATTCCAAATATAGATCTAACTATCCAAAAAGTAGATGATGCGCTTGCTTGGACAGACTATGAGGGCGATGGCAAGTTCTTTATAGAAATTGAAGAATCATTAGATAGAAAAAAATTCATTATTACCCTGTGTCATGAAATGATACATGTGTGTCAATTTTTAGCAGGTGTTGAAGTCAGTGAGCTATCAGCATATCACTATGAAGAGGTGCTAGCAGAGCAGTTTTATCAAGAAGAACTAGGCGGCAGTATTAACGGAAGTCTTTCAGATTTAAATGAGGATTAAGGTAAATACTCTTTTAAGCTTCCTATCGTTTTATTTAACTCATCAATTGAGTTAGAAGTTAAAGTTATATGGCCTAACTTTCTTCCAGTTCGTTCTTCTTTATTATATAAATGAAGGTGAGCATTTTTAGTTTTAAGTACTTTTTGAATTGGTCCATGGACTCCAATTATATTGATCATAGCGCTGAACTTTGAAGTAATAGTTGTTTGCCCTAAGGGAGATTCAGTAATAGCTCTTATATGATTTTCAAATTGAGAGGTTTGTGCGCCTTCAATGGTCCAATGGCCAGAATTATGAACTCTTGGGGCTATCTCATTAACTAGAAGGTCATCAGATTCAAAGAGTTCAATGGTTAAAACTCCAACATGTTTAATTTCTTTAAGGATAGAGCTCATATACTCTTCCGCTTTTTTTTGAAGAGATGCTGAGATATTTTCTGCAGGCGCTATAGTTAATCTTAGTATTCCCTCATGATGAGAATTTTCAACTAAAGGATAATATTCAAGGCTACCATCTATACCTCTAACAGCAATCAAAGATAGCTCACGCTTAAAATTTATAAAGCCCTCGAGGATTGAGTCAGCACCAGCCATCTTTTCCCATGCTTCTTGGATCTGAGTTTCAGATTTAATTAAAAACTGACCTTTACCATCGTAGCCATCTGTTACTGTTTTTAGTATACAGGGGACTCCAATATTCTTAATTGCACTTTTTAAATCATCAAGACTATTTACCATTTGATAGGGCGCACAAGGTATTTTTAATGCATCTAGAAGTGCTTTTTCTCTGCCGCGATGTTGAGAAATATATAGAGATTTATCACTAGGAAAAACTTTGGTATTTTTACTAATTTCATTAACAATAGTGACGTCAGTATTTTCACTTTCATAGGTCACAATATCCGAACTATCAGCAAAATTACTAACAATTTCTGGATTATTATTATGGATAAATGTTTTTCCAAGAAGTGAAGATGGGTCTTCTTCAGATAACGCTAAAAATCTCATTTGGTGACCTAGCGGATAGGCCGATAGCGCAAGCATTCTCCCTAATTGACCAGCACCAAGAACCCCAATTTTCATAAGTTATTTGTCAGGATTAGGATTGTTGAGAATACTTTGAGTCTGCTCTAAGCGAAATTTAGCAACTTTTTGTCTTACTTCTTCATTATGGTTGCCAACGATCTGGGCTGCTAAAATTCCAGCATTTTTTGCGCCAGCTTCGCCTATGGCAAGGGTGCCCACAGGAATTCCACCAGGCATTTGAACAATTGACAGTAAAGAGTCATGACCACTTAATGCCTTAGATTGAATTGGCACCCCTAGCACTGGAATAACTGTTTTTGAAGCAACCATCCCTGGTAAGTGGGCAGAGCCACCAGCACCAGCAATAATTACTTCAAGGCCTCTTGCTTGAGCTGTTTCGGCGTATTCAAACATTAAATCAGGAGTGCGATGGGCTGAGACAACCTTGACTTCATAGGGGACACCTAATTCGTCAAGCATCTCTGTGGCAATTTTCATTGTGGGCCAATCTGACTTTGAGCCCATAATAACTCCAACTAGTGCACTCATTTTGATTTTGGTGAGGAAATTATTTGAATTATACCAAAAACAAAATACTTATTAGAATTGAAACTAATCTTGAAAGAGCAGGTGGTTAAAGTTTAAAGTCTTTATCAATAAAAGGAAGATGGCCAGAGCGAATAATAGAGGTTTGTGAGCCAACTGCCTCATACCATTCTTTAATTTTAACCGGGACTAAAGTATCAAGTGAGCCAAGGATAGTAGTTTTAGGGGCTGCAATATCTTTATAAATATCTCGCAAGTCAGAATTAATGATTATTTCTAATCCAGTAGTTAGCGCACTATGTGAGGCTGGATATTTTTGAATTGATTTGTAAAGCTCTTGAAGTTGAGACTTGTCTTTGCTTTGAAGGCTTACGAAACGTTTGAGTGATTTAGTACTATCATTTTTTAAATTAATTGCAAATTGATCAAACACCTTACCACTGATTCCATAATTCCAGCTTTCATTATTTACAAGACAGGGTGTTGCGGCAACTAAAATTAACTTGCTAATCTCAATTTGACTTGCAATATAGGTTGAAAGTAAGCCACCTAAAGACCAACCAAGTAAGGTTGATTGCTCTGGGATTATCTTAGCTAGTTCATTACACCAGCTTTCAATATTTCCATCTATATCTCCGCTTCTTCCGTGGCCAGGAAGATCAATAACTGTTATTCGATAGTTTGCCTTATATTTATCTATCAAGCTTTGGAATATATCGCTATTAAAAGCCCATCCATGCAATAAAACTAGACTTGGGCCATCACCTACAGTTTTATGCCATAACATCTTTTACCTTTTTTAAAAGTGTTTCAATTTGCTTTTCACTGTGACCTGCTGATAATGTAAATCGAAGGCGGGCGGTGTTAGGAGGAACTGTGGGAGGCCGAATAGCGCTAACAAAAAAACCTTCATCAAATAGCTTGTTACTTAGCTTAAGGGCTTCATTACTTGAGCCTATAACAAGTGGTTGAATGGCACTATCAGAGTCTTCAAATTGAAGACCTAACTGCCTAGAAATATTCTTAAAGTGATTAATATTAGCTAATAACTTATTTTTTTGTTCACCCTTTTTAATTAACTCTAGACTCATAAGGCCTGCATGACAATAACTAGGGGGGATAGCAGTAGTGTAGGTATATGGCCTTGATTTCTGGATTAAAAATTCTATAAAGTCATGATCTCCAGCTGCAAAGGCTCCCATAACACCAGCAGACTTTCCTAGCGTAGCCATGTAAATGGAATGCTTAGGGATTGTTGGGTTAAAAATGCCAAATCCATGAGCGTCATCTTGCATTAATATTGCATCAGTTTGACTTAGAGTTTTATCAATTTCAGAAATATCTGCTTTGTCTCCATCCATACTAAAAATATGATCAGTTACAACAAGGCCAGGGCCAGTTTGTTTTTTTAATTTCTTTTGAAGTGAGACAAGATTTTTATGGAGATACCTTTGAATTGGAAGGCCAATTAGCTTAGAGCCATCGATTAATGATGCATGATTTAATTTATCTTGAAGGGACCACTTGATTTCATCCCTTAGAGCAGAAAATATTCCTAGATTTGCACTATAGCCTGATGAAAAAAGCAGCGCTCTTTGCTGGCCAGTATGCTCAGCCAAGGCTTCTTCTAATATATGATGTGATTTTGAGTGACCACTTACTAGATGAGACGCTCCTGAACCAACTCCATAGAGCTTAACTCCTTCAATTAGCGCCTCTTTAATTTTAGGATGGTTGGCTAAAGATAGGTAATCATTTGAGCAAAAATTTAAAATTTTCTTGCCATCAATTTCCATGATAGCGCCTTGGGCACTATTAGCAACTCTTCTTAAACGTAATAAGTGATTCTGTTCAATATCACTTATTTTTTTTGAGAAGTTCATTGCATTAACATCTTAAGGCTATATTAAATTTTCCATAGGTGAGGAAGCACTTGCATAACTTTTTTTAATCATTCTGCCTGCAAGATAGGATTCACGCCCAGATATAATAGCATGCTTCATTGCACTTGCCATCAGTATAGGGTTTTCTGCATTTGCAATTGCAGAATTCATAAGTACGCCGTCACACCCGAGCTCCATTGCTTCTGCTGCATCACTTGCGCAGCCAATCCCAGCGTCAACTAAGACAGGAACATTGGCCTGGTCTTTAATTAGCTTAATATTAAAAGGATTAGCTATTCCCTGGCCTGATCCAATAAGAGAGGCTAATGGCATAATTGCACAGCAACCAATCTCTTCAAGTTCTTTAGCCACTATAGGATCATCCGAAGTATAAACCATGACATCAAAACCTTCTTTTATTAGTATTTTAGATGCTTCAAGAGTTTCAATAATATTAGGATAAAGTGTTTTTTCATCACCCAGAACCTCTAATTTTACGAGGTTATGCCCGTCTAACAATTCTCTTGCTAGAAGGAGAGTTCTAACTGCATCTTTTGCGTTGTAACAGCCTGCAGTATTTGGGAGAATAGTATATTTTTTAGGTGAGATAGCGTCAAGAAGACTTTCTTCGTTTGGATTTTGGCCAATATTTACGCGACGAATTGCCACAGTAATAATCTCTGAACCAGAGGCTTCAGTGGCTAACTTAGTTTCCTCTAGATCTTTATATTTTCCAGAGCCAACGAGGAGTCTAGAGTTAAAAGTTCTGCCTGCTATAGTAAATGGAGTGTCTTTTTTCATAGCGTTATAAGATACCATGCGATGCAACAAAAATTATTCTATCGCTTAGTATTCTTTTGAAGTTTCAAATGATTTATATAATTAAACCAGCTTTGTGCTGGATTTCATTTATAGTCTTCGTAACAATCTGAGAAATTAAAAAATCAGACTTAGATTTAGATTCTGCAAGCGATACAAAATCTTCAATCATAAGTTTGTACTGATTACATGGCGGAAAGCTAACTTTAGTACCTACCTGCAAACCTCCATTAGCCCAATAAGCGTGAGTAATTTCAGGTGGGTTAACAGGAACGCTTAGTTTTGCCCAGCCACTTGATCCTAAAACCGTCAATGCTTGGCAAAGTGCTGCATTACCTGAAACAGTGAAGCTCAGTGTTTCGCCATTTGGCCATTGAAGTGTTGCATCAACTTGCTTCTCAATATCATAGTGATTACTCATTATTGCAGTTGCTGAAAGAACTTTAGGGGCGCCTGTAAATAGCATGCATCCTGATAATATTGCATAACAACCAATGTCGTATAAGGGGCCGCCACCATCTACTTTGCGATTTCGAATGTTGCCTTTAGGCTGGTCTGGATAGCTAAAAATAAAGTGAGATGACTGATGCTCCCCAATGTCAAGCTCTTTGAGCCATGCCCATTGTGGGTGACTTCTTACCATGTAGGCTTCATAAAAAAAAGATTCACTACTTGCAGCTGCAGATTCTAATTCCATTAATTCGTTCATGTTAAGGGCAACTGGCTTTTCACAAAGAACATGCTTGCCTAATTTAAGTGCTTGAATAGAATAGGGCACATGCAAATGATTTGGGAGCGGGTTATAAATTGCATCTATTGATGGCTCTGATAGGAGAGCGTCATAGTCAGTCTCAATAGCATCTTTATAGATACTTGGTAATGATGCTTGACCAGGATTTCTTCTTCCAACATGGGTAACTTCATGTCCTGCAGCTAATATTGCTGGAACGACATGTTCGCGAGCAATTTTCGCCTCACCTAAAATTCCAAACTTCATTTAAACCTTTTATTTTTTTATAATGAGATAATAATACTTGTTCTTTTTAAATGATTTTAGAAAAATATTACAAATTGTATTAACATGTAAAATGGGTTTCTTATAAATTTTTTTTGAAGGAATATCAATGCCCCTAAATGCAATTAAACATCCTCTTTTAGCTCATAAGATTGCCTTACTTAGGCAGCATGGAATTAGCACAAAACAATTTCGTGAACTATCTAATGAAGTTGCAAGTCTATTAACATATGAAGCAACTCGGAATTTACCACTCGAAGACCGTGAAATTAATGGCTGGCAAGGAGAGCCAATAAACACTCAAATGTTATCTGGAAAAAAATTATCAATTGTCCCCATTTTACGTGCTGGTTTGGGAATGCTTGATGGCGTGCTGACTTTGGTGCCAAATGCTAAAGTAAGCGTCGTTGGTCTTTACAGGGATGAGGAGACTTTAAATCCGGTTGCATACTTTGATAAAGTTATTACTGATATTGATCAAAGAACTGCTTTAATAATTGATCCTATGCTGGCAACTGGAGGAACCCTCCTTGCTACAATTGAACTTCTAAAACAGAAGGGCTGCAAAAAAATTATTGGCTTATTTCTAGTTGCCTCTCCTGAGGGCTTAGAAAGGGTTACTAAGCTTCATCCTGATGTTGATCTTTTTATAGCAGCAATAGATGACTGTTTAAATGAAAATGGCTATATTCTTCCTGGACTGGGCGATGCTGGCGATAAGATTTTTGGAACTAAGTAAGTACTTTTGATAATTAATCATCAACTTTTTTTAAAGATTTAAATGCTGCAAGCGCATTCTGTCGAGATAATTTTAAATCAATGACAGGTCTTGGGTAGTCCTTTCCAATAACAACTCCAGCTCTATCTAATTCTTCTTGGGGCGCTTCCCAAGGACTAAATAAGTATTTATTTGGCAGCTCACTTATTTCAGGAATGTATTTACGAATATATTCCCCATCTGGGTCAAACTTTTGCCCCTGCGTGACTGGATTGAAGATTCTAAAGTAGGGAGCTGCATCTGCGCCACATCCAGCAATCCACTGCCAACTAGCACTATTACTGGCTAGATCAGCATCAACCAGACAATCCCAAAACCAGCGTTCACCATGATGCCAGTGAAGTAGAAGATTTTTAACTAAAAATGAACCTACAACCATTCTTACGCGGTTATGCATTGCACCAGTAAGCCATAACTCCCTCATGCCTGCATCAACCATAGGTATTCCAGTTTGGCCTTTTTGCCAAGCGATTAATTTTTTCTCATCTTTATCCCATGGGAATAGATCAAACTTGGATTGCAAATTATTTTTAGGAAGTTTAGGATTAAAGTAGAGCTGCGTATATGAAAATTCCCGCCAACCAAGCTCGCTACAAAAGTGGTCAATATTAGTGTCATCGCCTTTTTTCTTAGCAGCATACCAAGCTTGATTGGGAGAAATCTCACCAAAATGAAGATGGGGTGATAGTCTAGAGACAAAAGGTTTTGATGGAATATTGCGACCAACTTTATAATTTTCAACTCCATTATTTAGGAATTCGGTTAATCGGTTATTTGCTCCAAGCTCACCAATATTCCAAAATGATTTCATTTTAATATCCCATTTAGTGGATGGCAATAAAGATAAAGCATTGATATCTTTTAAACTATTGTTATCATTAAAAAGATCTAGATTTATTGGAGTAGAAATTGGCTTACGTGGCTCGTCAGATAAAAGACAGCCTTTTCGAAAGTAGGGTGTAAAAACTTTATATGGAGTCCCGTCTCCTTTTTTTATTGTCCAGGGCTCCCAGAGTAATGAACCATTTAAAGTATTAACTTTAATTCCTTTAGACTCAAGTTCTTTTTTGATATGAGTATCACGATTGATGCGCCATGGCTCATAACAACGATTCCAAAATATCTCTTTAATATCTAATCGATCAATAATATCCAATATTACTTTAATGGGATCTCCCGAGTAAATTGATAAATTTTGATCTAGGCTTTTGTTAAG
>JACNFO010000044.1:7820-17139 GCA_014384565.1 Candidatus Pseudothioglobus aerophilus | reverse complement strand
GTGGAGCTCACCACCGGATTTGAACCGGCGACCTCTTCCTTACCAAGGAAGTGCTCTACCGACTGAGCTAGGTGAGCACAGCCCTAACCACATGGAGCGGGTGATGGGAATCGAACCCACCTCATTAGCTTGGAAGGCTAAGGTAATACCAATATACGACACCCGCAATTTCTTATTCTCATGTTCTTCTGGTGGAGGGAGTTGGATTCGAACCAACGTACTCAGTGAGAACGGATTTACAGTCCGTCGCCTTTAACCACTCGGCCACCCCTCCAAAAAAACAATCGGACATTATCCCATAACTAATTTAGCTTAGCAAGGTTTAAATGTAGTAATTAAAAGGTTATTCGTTGATTATTTTTGCCTTGAAGCGCCACTTGCAACTGCTGCCTCAAATATTGCTTTTGGGACAACCTCAATTAGCCTTGGATCAAAAGGTTTTGGAATAAAATAGTCTTTTCCAAATGTAAAACTACTATCTTTATAAATCGCTATTAATTCTTTAGAAGCTGGTAGCTTAACCAAGTCTTTGAGTGCATGCACTGCAGCAACCTTCATTTCAGTATTAATAATTTTAGAGTTGGCATCAAGCGCTCCTCTAAAAATATAAGGAAAGCCAAGAACATTATTTACCTGATTTGGATAATCACTTCTTCCTGTAGCCATTAACACGTCATCTCTGCAGGCGTAAACATCTACTGGAGAGATCTCTGGGTCAGGGTTAGATAATGCAAAAATGATTGGTTTTTTAGCCATTGATTTAACCATCTCTTGTGTCACAAGGTTTCCTCTAGCAACACCTATAAAAACGTCAGAGCCATTTATGGCATCACTTAAAGTTGTTTTATCTGTATCTATTGCAAAAGTTAGTTTTTCCTTACTTAAATTTTTACTTTTTGTTGAAACTACTCCATTACGATCAACCAAAAGAATATTATCTTTACTAAAGCCAAGTTCGAGCAATAAATTTAATGTTGCAATTCCTGCAGATCCAGCTCCAGCGCATACAATTTTCGCTTCCTTGAAGTTTTTTTCTTGGATTTCAAGTGCATTTAAAAGTCCTGCTGCGACAATAATAGCGGTTCCATGTTGATCATCATGAAAAACAGGTATGTCTAACTCATCAATTAATCTCTTTTCAATCTCAAAGCATCGCGGTGCAGAGATATCCTCTAAATTAATCCCACCAAATGTAGGTGCAATATTTTTAATTGTGCTGACAATCTCATCAACATCTTGTGTATCAAGCTCTATATTAAAAACATCAATACCTGCAAAACGCTTAAATAATACAGCCTTACCTTCCATCACTGGTTTTGCTGCCAAAGGCCCAACATTTCCTAAGCCTAGGACAGCTGAACCATCAGTAATTACTGCCACCAAATTACCTTTAATAGTATATTTATTAACTGCGCTAGGGTCTTTTACAATCTCTCTTACAGGAGCTGCAACACCTGGACTGTATGCCAAACTAAGATCTTGATCATTATCTAATTTCTTGTGAGAAGTAACATTAATCTTTCCAGGTCTTCCTTCCTGGTGATAGGCTAAAGCCTTATCATGAAAAGTTTGTGACATTTTTGCCTTATTTAATTATTTATTAATTTTGAGCAACAAACTCTTCACCAATTTTAATATCAGATCTGAGAGTTTCAAGTGCAGCATTAAGTGTTTTTTCTTCAAATGCAGAGAGATCGCCATAACCTAATATTTTCTCAACACCATTTTTACCTAGCAGGACTGGTTGAGCAAAAAAACGAGCCATGTCTCCTGAGCCTTCAACATAAGTACACTCTATTACGCCTTCTTCACCATTAAGAGCACGAACTAGAGATAAGCCAAATTTTGCTGCTGCCTGACCCATTGATAAAGTAGCTGAGCCACCACCAGCTTTCGCCTCAACAACCTCAGTACCTGCATTCTGAATACGTGAAGTCATTGCAGATGCACTAGCTTCGTCAAAGTCAAAGCCTGATTGAGAAAGTAGTGGAAGGATAGTAATTCCTGAGTGGCCGCCAATGACAGGGACACTGACATCTTCAGGATTAACGCCATTAACTTCAGCAACAAATGTACTTGATCGGATAATATCTAAAGTTGTTATTCCAAATAGTCGAGCTGGATCATATACTCCCTTTTTCTTTAAAACGTCTGCTGCAATTGCAACGGTTGTGTTTACAGGATTTGTAATAATTCCAATTAAAGCCTTTGGACAAGTATCCGCACATACCGAAACAAGATTTTTAACAATACCTGCATTAATATTAAAAAGATCAGACCGATCCATTCCTGGCTTACGAGCAACACCAGCTGAAATTAATACAATATCTGCATTTACTAGAGCAGGTGAAGGGTCTTCGCCTGCAAAACCAGAAATTTTAACTGCCGTTGGTATATGGCTCAAATCTGCAGCAACTCCTGGCGTCACAGGAGCAATATCATACAATGATAATTCAGTTCCATTTGGTAACTGTGTTTTCAATAATAATCCTAAAGCCTGGCCAATTCCGCCAGCAGCTCCTAAAACAACAACTTTCATAACATCTCCCTAAAAATATAAAAACATCTATGTAATTATGCTAATAGCAAATTATTCATTGTAGCAATATTGCTAACTGAAATTTCTTTTGGGCAAACAGTCTCACAATGCCGGTGATTTGAACAACTTCCAAAGCCTTCTTCTTCCATTTGATTTATCATTCTTTCTGCACGCTTCTTACTTTCAATTTTGCCTTGGGGTAACTGCTCAAAATGATTAATCTTTGCAGCTACAAATAGACTTGCTGAAGCATTTGGACAAACTGCAACACAAGCACCGCAACCAATACAAGTTGCTGAATCAAATGCACAATCTGCATCGTCTTTATTAATTAACTGAGAGTTAGCTTCAGGGGCAGAGCCAACAGAAACAGAGATAAACCCTCCAGACTGGATAATTCGGTCAAACGCTTCTCGCTTAACAGCCAAATCTTTCATAATTGGAAAACTCTGAGCACGCCATGGCTCAATCCAGAGCTCTCTCTGATTAGCATAATCTCTCATATAAAGCTGGCAAGTAGTTGTTGCTTTCTTTTCGCCGTGAGGGTGGCCATTAATTACCAGTGAGCAAGTACCACAAATGCCCTCTCTACAATCATAATCGAATACTACGCAATCTTTGCCTTTGTCAATAAGCTTCTCATTTAAGTGATCAAGCATCTCTAAAAATGAGGTGTCACTATCAATATTTTCAACATGGTAAGTTACAAAGCTTCCGTCACTACTCGTATTTTTTTGTCGCCAAATATGCAGTGTGAAATTCATTTATAGTCCCTATATGTTGGCTTAATAAATTCATAATTAAGCTCTTCTTTATGAAGCTTCGGGCCATTTTCGTTGAATTCCCATGCAGCTACATAACCATAGTTTTCATCATCTCTCATAGCATCTCCACTTTCAGCAAGATACTCAAGGCGCGCATGTGCACCACAAGACTCTTCACGATCAAGGGCGTCAACACACATTAGATGACCAAGCTCAATAAAATCTGCAACCCTACCGGCCTTTTCTAGGGTTTGATTAAAGTCAGCATCTGATCCGGTTACTTTAATACTTTGCCAGAAATCAAACTTTAGTTTTTCAATTGATTTCACTGCCTCTTCAAGTGCTTTTTTGTCTCTTGCCATTCCGCATGCAGCCCATAAGATACCACCCACTTTTCTATGAAAATAGTCGGGAGAATGTTCTGGCTTCGGAGCATTCATTAGCTTATCTATTCGGCTTTTAACCGCATCGATAGAAGCCACAACCTCAGGATGATCATTACTGATTTTTTCAAACGTTCCGCGCGCTAGATAATTAGCTACAGTTTGAGGAGCAATGAAATAGCCATCGGCTAATCCTTGCATCAATGCAGAGGCACCTAATCGATTTGCCCCATGATCAGAAAAATTAGCTTCGCCACAAGCAAACAATCCATCAATCGTAGTCATTAGATTGTAATCAACCCATAAGCCACCCATTGTGTAATGCGGCGCAGGATAGATCTTCATTGGCACTTCATAAGGATTTTCACCTGTAATACTTTTATACATATCAAACAAGTTACCGTATTTCTCTTTAACTTTATCAATACCCATTTTTTCAATGACCGAAGAAAAATCAAGATAAACGCCGAGCCTTTGATTATTAATGATTGAACCAACACCTCGCCCTTCATCACATATGCCTTTGAGGGCTCTTGATGCAATATCTCTTGGCACTAAGTTTGCAAACGCAGGGTACATTCGCTCCAGAAAATAATCTCTATTTTCTTCTGAAATCTCATTTGGATTTTTATCACAATCTTCAATATTTTTTGGGGCCCATATTCGACCATCATTTCTTAAAGATTCACTCATTAGTGTTAATTTGGACTGACTATCACCAGTTGGTGGAACACAAGTTGGGTGAATCTGAGTGAAACTTGGATTTGCAAAATAAGCACCATTTTTATGTGCTCTCCAGGTTGCAGAAGTATTGCAACCCTTCGCATTAGTTGACAGGAAGTAGGCGTTACTATAACCACCAGTACACATTACAACACAATCAGCAACGTGTGAAGAAATTTCGCCCGTGATTAAATTTCGCACTACAACTCCTCGAGCCTTTCCATCAATTATTATTATTTCTAACATTTCAGATCTAGAAGTATGTTTTACTTTTCCAGATGCTATTTCTTTGCTCATTGAGCTATACGCCCCTAACAAGAGTTGCTGGCCAGTTTGGCCGCGAGCATAAAAAGTGCGCGAAACCTGTGTACCGCCAAATGACCTATTTGCCAAATAACCACTATATTCTCTTGCAAAAGGAACGCCTTGGGAAACTGCCTGATCAATAATATTGCAGCTTAACTGAGCTAAGCGATATATATTGGACTCCCTTGCGCGGAAATCACCACCCTTAATTGTGTCATAGAAGAGCCTCCAGGTACTATCTCCATCATTTTGATAATTTTTACTAGCATTAACGCCGCCCTGAGCAGCAATTGAATGCGCTCTCCTTGGACTGTCATTGTAGCAAAAAGACTGGACATTGTAGCCCGCCTCACCTAGTGTTGCGCATAAAGATGCACCTGCAAGGCCAGTTCCAATAACAATAATATTATATTTTTTTCTATTTTGCGGCGCAATAAGAGCTAAATCAAATTTATGCTTCTCCCATCTACCCTCTAAGGGCCCAGTCGGCACGTTTGGATTAAATTTTTGCATACAAAATACCAAGTGGAATTGAAGCATAGCCTGCCATGATTAGAAAAACAATCCCAAATGCTAAACCCTTGGGTTGTTTACTGGAGATGCCTAATGTTTGAAGTACGTTTGTCAACCCATGATGCAAGTGTGTTGATATTGCAATCATTCCAAGACCATAAATAACCCACATCATCGGTCTTTGAAAAATTAACTGGATTTCTGAATATAAATCAACAGAGTCGATTGAAAACATTTGAACACTATGGGTAACTATAAAAATAAGTATGATGGATGCGCCAGACCATGCAACTAATCTTGGTATAGCCTTAGGATAAGGCTTCTTGTATCTATCACCAGAACTAACATTATTTGATAGTTGCCTAGTAACCGCAGTCACAACATGAAAGACAATTGTTATACTCAATAAGGCGATTAATATTGGCGAGAAGATTGAGCTATTGAACCAGACATAAAGTGTTGTAAAAGCTTGCTCACCAACATGAAAAGTCAAGGCTCCTAAAAGATAAAATATCAAGAAAAAGAACCAGAATAATCCAGCCATTGCCATCAATTTCTTCTGGCGTACAGTGTTATTTTTAATAGAGTTCATCTAACAGCAATTTAGCCAATTAACAACTAGTTATTATATTTTAAAAGAGAGGGAATTTTAGTCTTAATTAATCTAGATAAAGGTGTTTTTTATATGGTAAATTAAATTTTTTAGTTATTTAGTAGTCATTATTCAAAAGTAATATTTACTAGCTCAATTAATTCAAATATCTAAATAGGTTTCTAGAGAATCATCAAGGGCCTTCAACCATGGTGTATGGTGAGGTGGAGACTGAGTTCCTGTCATCAAAGATGCATGAGACTTGTCTCTAAAGGTCATAATTCCATCTTTTTTGTCATGTTTCCAATCCATAAATGTCTTATTAACTCCTTTGATATCAAAATTGGGATAATCAGTTTCATCAATTAGCATTTGAGTGTAGGCGCCTTGAAAGTCAATTGCGTAAGCAACATCCTCTTGCGCTGTTTCCCTCTTATGCCATTCAAGTGTATGCGCCAGCATACCATCAAATGAAGGTAACTCTATTTTTTTAAGAATAACGTCTCTTGCATACCAAGCTTGGGCGTCAAACATATTAAAGGTATACCATTGATCTTGCATACCTAAATACATAAGCTTTGGATTTTTCTCCCAGACAACACCTTTAAATAAACCTAATGGGTAAAGAATATTATTCGTTTTTAAGCGGAGCGAATCTGGCAAGAATGGGAAATGGTGAATATATCCTGTACACAATATAATTGAGTCTACATCTTTAGAGCTACCATCGGCAAAATGAGCAGTATTTCCTGAGACTTTAATTAATGCAGGCTTTTCCTCCCAATTATCAGGCCAGCCAAAGCCCATTGGAGCTGTGCGATAACTACTTGTTATTGATTTAGCTCCATATTTATAACATTGAGAGCCAATATCTTCAGCAGAGTAACTGCTTCCAATTATTAAAATATCTTGGCCTTCAAACTCTAAAGCGTCTCTAAAGTCATGGGCATGCAGTATTCTGCCATTGAAATGACTAAATCCTTCATAGCTAGGGACATTAGGGGTGGAAAAGTGTCCAGAAGCAACAATAACGTAATCAAATTCTTCAGTGTACATCTCATCATCAACTAGGTTGCTTATAGACAAAGTAAATAGCCCACTTTGCTCACTAAATTCAACATTTCTTATGGTGCTATTAAATCTTATCTTATCACGCACATTAGCTTTTTTAATCCTTCCCTGTATATAATCAAACAACACCTCTCTTGGCGGAAAGGAAGCTATAGGGTGACCAAAGTGCTCTTCAAAGTAATAGTCTGCAAACTCCAAGCACTCTTTTGGGCCATTTGACCAAAGATAGCGGTACATACTGCTGTGTGCAATTTCGCCATGTTGATCAAGTCCCGTCCTCCAGCTGTAATTCCATAGACCCCCCCAGTTATCTTGCTTCTCAAAACAAATAATCTCCGGGACGTTTTCACCATTTTCTTCTGCTGATTTAAAAGCTCTAAGTTGGGCTAATCCAGATGGACCGGCACCAATAATTGCTACTTTTTTATTCATCATTTTCTCTAAGTAAGTTAATTTTTTCGAATAAATAATTTTAATTATTATTGATTATGTTACACACATAAATATCAATTTAATCTTAAATATTTGTGGTAATAAATGGTATTTATTGGTATAAAATGGTTTTATGTTTCGTGGAATCCACCTATTATCAATTGATTCGAAAGGAAGGGTAAAGATACCTGTTCGCCATCAAGACCAAGTTACCAAAATCTGCTCTGGGGAAATGGTCCTTAGTATTCATCCTGATGACCCCTGCTTAGTTTTATACCCACTTCCTAATTGGCAGCAACTTGAACGGAAGATTGCTGAACTACCTTCATTGAATGTTCACTCAAAGAAAATATCCAGAAAACTTATTGGTCACGCTTGCGATTGTGACTTGGATAAAATTGGCAGAATTTTATTACCAAGCTCTCACAAGATCTATGCAAATTTAACAGATAAAGCAATTTTAAGCGGCCAAGGTACTAGCTTTGAAATTTGGGATGAAAAAGCATGGCAAGAGCAAATTGAAAAACTTGAAAGATTAAGTGCTCAAAATGATGCTCCTGAAGAGATTTCAAAACTTGCACTTTAAAGCGATGTATCAATTAAGTTCAATAACTCAATGATAGAATCAAATCATCATGAATCAGTCCTTTTCAATGAGTCTATTAAAGGCCTGAATATTAAGCCTGACGGTGTCTATGTTGATGCCACTCTAGGCAGATGCGGGCATACCAAGGGAATACTAAATAACCTTGGAGATTCTGGAAAGGTAATAGGTCTTGATCAAGATATGGATGCAATCAGTTATGCACAAATAAATTTTTCAGATTCACGCCTAACCCCAATCCATTGTAATTTTTCAAACCTTCAAGATATTCTTAGCCAATTAAATTTATCAGGAAAAGTAGACGGAATATTAATGGATCTTGGCATCTCTTCACCTCAAATTGATAATGCTGAAAGAGGGTTTAGCTTTATGAGAGATGGTGCCCTTGATATGAGGATGGATCAAACCCAAACTATTACTGCAGCAAGCTGGTTAAGGGATAGTAGCGAAACTGAAATTGCTAATGCTCTTTTTCAGTATGGCGAAGAAAAAAGAAGTAGAATTATTGCCTCAACCATTAAAGAATATCAAAAAAATAACGACCTAAACTCGACGCTTGAGCTAGCAAATATTATTTCTACTGTTGTAAGGTCTGGCAAAAAAAAGCACCCAGCTACCCGCTCATTTCAAGCCATTAGAATTGCAATCAATGATGAATTAAAAAAGCTTTCAGAAGCGCTTGAACAGACTATTGATGCATTAACTCCAAAAGGAAGACTTGTAATTATTACTTTTCACTCTATTGAAGACAGAATAGTAAAACAATTCATTCGTAAACATTCTCGACCTAAGCAACTCCCAAAAGGACTGCCAGTCATAGCCAATGATGATTCCGAATGCTTACTGAAAGATTTAGGAAAAATTAAGCCTTCTGATGAAGAGATAAAAGTCAATATAAGATCACGAAGTGCAATCCTCCGTTTGGTTGAAAAGTGCTAGCGATACTTAAAAAAAAATTCATTATTAATATTTTATTAATAATTTCGATCGTTTCAATTTCACTATTAAGCATTCACTGGCATCATCAAATGTATTTGCTACATAAGAACGAAAAGATTGTTAAGTCATCTCATGAACGCATAAATGCTCTAAATAGGCAGCTAATGATGGAATATTCTGAACTTGAAAGCGGCATAACGATTTATCAAAAATCAAAAGAAGAATTATTGATGTTCGTCCCAACTGAAACTGAAGAGGTCTCTATATGAAGATAGCAAGGGTACAGGGTTACAGAAACAGACAAGCATTAATTAAAATTAGTTTTATTATCATTGTATTATTTTTTATTTATAGGGCTTTTAGCATTACCGATATTATTGCAAATGACTTGACATTAAAACTTAAGGCTTCAAATAATTCTGAGTTTACAATTATTGAAAAATCCATAAGGGG
>JACNFO010000044.1:2905-7535 GCA_014384565.1 Candidatus Pseudothioglobus aerophilus | reverse complement strand
CCGAACTCAAAAATAAACGCGTTAACATTTGCTTGAAAGAACTTAAATTACCAGCCAATAATTTAGCAGATAAAGTTAAATTACTTATTGGCTTAAAGTTAGCAGTAAAAGAAAAAATAGAAGTGGAAAAGTGTACTAGAGAGTCAATAGCTGGGGTAGCAATCGAATCTAGTGGTTTTCGCTATTATCCTAAAAAAGACTCTGTAGCGCCATTAATTGGAAAAACTAATATTAAAAATATTGGGGTATTTGGCATTGAATCAGAATATGATCAATACTTAGCTGGATTTGATGGTATTAAGCGATTAGCAGATAATAAAAATGGCTCTAATATCTACTTTGACGCAGAGTTAATTAAAGAATTTAAAGAAGGTGCTGATTTAAATTTAACTATTGACTCAGATATTCAATTTCACGTCTACAATGCAATCAAAGAGCAGGCTGAATTCCATGAGGCAGACTCTGCTGCTGCGATAGTGTTATCACCTAATGGTGAAATATTAGCCCTTACAAACTACCCATCTACAGATCCAAACAATCATCAAAACTATAGTGCTGATGATTATCGTAATCGTGTTTTCTCCGATAAAACTGAGCCAGGATCAACCATGAAGCCTTTTACAATGCTTCTCGCTTTAGATAAAGGCGTAATAACTGCAACAGAAGATGAATTAATTGATGTGACAAGTCGGGTTGGAAACATACTGCCTGATAAAAAATATACAGAGATGACGATTCAAAAAATTCTTGAAAAGTCACATAATTTAGGCACTGTAATGGTTGCAGAAAATATTGAAAATGAAGAGTTCTACAACACATGGAAAATGCTAGGTTTTGGAAGCTCACTTGGATTAATGCCTGGAACTGAAAATCCTGGAGTTTTAAGACATTATAGTAATTGGGGCTTAGCCGACAAACGCTCACTTTCATTTGGACACGGCCCTATGAATACAAATCTTGCGCAACTAGCAAGAGCTTATCTTGTGTTTGCCAATGAAGGAGCAATACCTTCATTAAAACTTTTTAAAAACAACAGTGCCCCTGATAATTTAGTACAAGTCTTTTCTCCAGAATCGACTAAAAGAATAGCTGAAATACTCGACTCTGTTGCTTCAGACGATGGATCAGGCTATCGAGCGGCAATTGATGGTTACTCAGTTGCCGGAAAAACAGGCACAGCAGAAATGGTTGTTGATGGAAAGTACAGTAAAGATGGTGCTAAAAGAACCTATTTCATAGGGTTTTCTCCTGCTGAAAATCCAAAATATATTATGGCAGTTAGGCTTGATTACCCAAAAAAATGCTTTGTATGGTGGGATCCAACGATGAGAAATCGATGTGAAGGCTCTAATTCAGCTTCTATAGCATTTCAAAAAGCGATGAAAAGAATACTGATTAATGATCCAGACATTAAATCAAAGCTAGAAGGCTAAGTTTACTTTTTAGATACTGGGCTCGCCTTACCTTTCATAATATTTTCCATAACAAGCTTTTCATCGTTATGAGTTTTAGCTGAGAGAATAGAAGCTTTTGTTGATTTTCTTTCGTAATATTTTTCTGCTGCCGTTAAAGTGTAGCCAAATTCTTCCTTGGCTTCATATTCACTTAAAAATGGCTCCATTACGCTGAGCTCTTGAAGGCGAGAATACACTCTTTCTTTAGACGTGAAGGGTGCCAATAAACCGTCCTTTGAAAGGTCAGACTCTACCTGAGCATATCTTATCAATTCAACCAATACTTCTGACTTAGGTAGATTTCTTGCCCTCTCTTCAATAACACTTGAGGATTCGGGGTCATTTACAATTGTGGGGTAATTAATGACACATGAAATCATTCTTGACATAAGACTTTTCATGCTCGAAGAGCGTGTAGCAACTATATTGTTTTGAATTGGCCTATATGGCGGCTCAATTTCACCATAATCATCTGCATTAAACGATGGCATCTCATCAACAATACTTTGCTCTATAGCCCTTTCAACCTGAACAACATTCTGCCCAATGGTCTGGGCAACACCTTCAATTAATTGCTGGCGGTATACTGGATAAGTCACTAAGTTAATTAAAGCTGCAGATTTTTCTAAAAACAAGGTTTTGCCTTCAATTGTATTAAAGGGAACTTCAGATTTTATGTGGTCAAATAAAAAGTTAGATAAAGTCTGAGACTCCTCTACCCTTTTGGTAAAAGATTTTACAGATTCACTTTTTATTAATGTATCTGGATCCTCTCCATCAGGCAACAATAAAAACTTAATGAGGAGTCCTGAAGTTATTACTGGCAAAGAGGTTTTTAACGCTTTCCAAGCTGCATCTCTTCCAGCTTTATCACCATCAAAACAAAAAATAATTGTCTCAGCTGAGCGAGATAAAACTTGCAAATGAGCTGGGGTAGTAGCAGTTCCAAGAGTAGCAACAACGTTCGTTATGCCTTGTTGATGAAGGGCAATCACGTCCATGTAACCCTCTACAACTATAATATAATCAATACGCCTACTATGCTTTCTGCAGTGAAAGAGGCCATAGAGTTCTTTTGATTTAGAGAATAAAGGCGTTTCAGGTGAATTAAGATACTTTGGGTTATCCTTGCTTGATAAGACCCTTCCACCAAAACCTATAACATTTCCCTTGGTGTTATGAATTGGAAACATTAATCGATCGCGAAACCGATCATAGAAGTCATCTTTCTTATCTTTTTTTGGAACCAGCATCCCCATTGTCAGGAGATCCTGAATTGATTCATCATTATCTTTAAAAGCATCGTAAAGATTAGTCCAGCCAGGAGGTGCAAAGCCAAGCTCAAATCTTTTGGCTATAGTCCCACTAATGCCTCTATTTTTGGCATAATCAACCACCTTTTTTTTAGCTGCAGATTGTTTTAATTGGTTTTGATAAAATTCGCCAAGCTCTGACATCAGTTTATTGTATCGCTCAAACCTCTTATCAACAGGCTTTGCAGTCTGGTCATATACAACTGAAATTCCAGACTCTCCTGCAACTGTTTCAATAGCCTCAACAAAGGCTAAATGATCATACTTCATTATAAAATCAATTACACCACCACTTTCTCCACAGCCAAAGCAGTGGAATATTTGCTTATTAGGGACGACCGTGAACGACGGAGTCTTTTCTTCATGGAAGGGACAGCATGCCTTAAAATCCTTTCCGGCCTTTTTTAAAGCGACTCTCTTATTAATTAGGCCGACAATATCTACCCTATTGGGCAAATCATTGATAAAATCTCTGTCAATAAAAGGCATAATTTATATGTTAATCTTAAGTCTCATTTTATTTTTATTTTAATGTTAAACATCAAATTTATTCACCCTAAATTTTTTCCAACATGGATTTTAATTTTTCTAATGCGAATTGGAGTGTTTATTCCTTTTAGCACCCAAGTAATTATTGGCAGAACAATTGGTAAAGCAATGTACCCATTTATGTCAAAATTACGCTCAACGGCTTATTCCAACATATCTCATTGCTTTCCTGAAAAAAAACAAACTCAAGTTATTACTTTAGTTAAACAACACTTTGAAGCTATTGGAATCAGTCTTTTTGAAACTGCAAATGCATATTATGCTAGTGATAATAAAATTATTAAGCTTTTAACAACTAAAAATGAGCATTTTTTTAAAGATGCACTTAAGCAAGAAGGGGGAATTATCCTACTTTGTGCTCATTTTATGCCCCTTATGTTAGGCAGCCGCGCTCTTCTTATTAATCACACAATTGCCAATATTTATAGACCTCAAAATAACAAACTGTTTGATCAGGCTATGGTCAAAGGATATAAAAAACACGGCGCTGTAATGATTAAGAGCACTGATACAAGATCAATTATAAAAGCCATAAATAATAGCCTTCCTATTTGGTATGCGCCTGATCAAGATCTTGGCGAAAAACATAGTGTATTTGCCCAATTATTTGGAATTCCAACAGCAACTGCATCTGCAACGGCTAGACTGGCCAAAAATAATAATACCAGAGTCATACCATATAGCTTTTTTAGAACAAGTAAAGGGTATGAAATGTCTTTTGAAAAACCACTTTCAGACTTTCCATCTGGTGATTCAATTGTTGATGCAACAACTACAAATAAAATTCTTGAAAAACAAATAAAAAACTCACCTGAGCAATACTTATGGATTCATCGCCGTTTTAAAACAAGGCCAGATGGTGCCGAAAACTTCTATAAAAATAATTAATAATATTTTATTACAAATACAACAATTCAAAAAAATAGAGTATAATTTCGTACTTAAATTTTGTCACATACAATATTAATTATGTCAATCGATACACAAGCTATTATTAAAGAATACCAAAATGACGCAGCTGATACTGGGTCTGTTAATGTGCAAGTTGCTCTTCTAACTGCAAGAATTAAACATTTAACTGAGCATTTTAAAACACATAAGAAAGACCATCACTCAAGAAGAGGGCTTTTGCGTTTGGTCTCTCAGCGTAAAAAATTATTAGCTTATGCTAGGATTAATGATGTCACTTCTTATTCAAATTTAATTTCACGACTAGGCCTTAGAAAATAAATATTAGCGTGAAATAAATTAAAGCCCCTATTTGGGGCTTTTTTATTACTTGTCGTATTAAAATAGGGTTATGGAACTTTCTGC
>JACNFO010000044.1:0-2530 GCA_014384565.1 Candidatus Pseudothioglobus aerophilus | reverse complement strand
ATGAATTTAGAAGAATGTTTAGTGGCAATATGGATCAAAATTCTGCATATCTAGATATACAATCAGGGTCTGGAGGAACTGAGGCCCAAGACTGGGCTGAAATGATTTTAAGAATGTATTTAAGGTGGGGCGATAAACATAATTTTAAAGTTAAGTTAATGGAGGTTTCAGCTGGAGAGGTTGCTGGAATTAAATCTGCAACTATTCACTTTGATGGTGACTATGCATTTGGCTGGCTAAGAAGTGAAATAGGCATCCATAGGCTAGTTAGAAAATCTCCATATAATGCAAATGGAAAAAGGCATACCTCATTTTCTTCAGTTTTTGTGTCCCCAGAAATTGATGACAATATTGAAATAGATATAAACCCCTCTGATCTTCGAATTGATACTTATCGCGCCTCTGGAGCAGGTGGACAGCATGTTAATAAAACTGAATCTGCTGTTAGAATTACGCATTTACCAACTTCAACAGTTGTTCAATGTCAAGACGGAAGGTCTCAACATGCTAATAAAGATCAGGCAATGAAACAATTAAAATCTAAACTATACGAGCTTGAAATGCAAAAAAGAAACAGTGAGAAGCAGGATGTTGAAGATTTAAAGTCAGATATTGGCTGGGGACATCAAATACGCTCATACGTTCTTGACCAGTCACGTATTAAGGATTTAAGGACAGGGGTTGAAAGTAGTAATACTCAGGATGTACTCGATGGTAATTTAGATCAATTTATAGTAGCAAGCCTAAAAGCAGGCCTATAAAAATAAACCTTCATCGATTTACATTGCATTGGTAAAATTGTTATTAAACAAATTAAAGCTAAACAATGAAAGCCCTAGATAAAATTCAGTTTAATGAAAACGGACTAGTTCCCGTAATTACTCAGGACTTTTCATCTTCTGAAATTTTAATGATGGCGTGGATGAATAAAGAAGCGCTATCTTTAACTGTAAAAACAAAAAAAGCAGTTTATTTTTCAAGATCTAGAAAAAAACTTTGGTTTAAAGGCGAAGAGTCTGGCCATAGTCAAGATATAGTTGAGATTTATACAGACTGTGATCAAGATGTTATTTTGCTTAAGGTCAGTCAACAAGGTGGAATTGCTTGTCATACAGGCCGTGCTAATTGTTTTTTTAATAAACTTGAAAATAATGAATGGCAAAGTATCTCAAAGGTCATAAAAGATCCAAAGGAAATCTATGGATAACATGCTTTTAGCTTTAGAAAAAATACTTGAAGAACGAAAATCATTCTCAGAAGATAAATCTTACGTTTCTTTTTTATATCACCAAGGAACAAATAAAATCCTAGAAAAGATTAGCGAAGAATCAGATGAAGTTATTAAAGCTACTAAAGAAGAGGGAAGGGAAGAAGTTATTCATGAGGTAGCAGACCTTTGGTTTCACTTGTTAGTTTTACTGCGTCATGAAAATATTTCACTTAAAGAAGTTGAATTAGAGTTAGCTTCTCGTTTTGGCATATCTGGTCATCAAGAAAAGGCTTCTAGAAATAAATAGATTATTGTATTAACTCAAAAGCACTTATAATTCCATCAGCTACATCAGTAATTCTTTTATTTTTGTCCATAGCCATCTTCCGAATAGATTGATAGGCCTCATCTTCAGTTATTTTTTTATGCTTCATCAATAAGCCTTTAGCTTTTTCAACTGCTTTTCTCTCAGCTAACTGATTTCTAGTAGCATCTAACTCATCTTTGAGTGCTTGAAACTCTCTAAAACGCGCAATTGCAACATCAATAATCGGCTGAACTCGTTTTTCTTCAAGGCCATCAACAATATACGCATTAACTCCTGACTTAATAGCAGTTCCAGCCATATGATCTTCGGAGCTTTCTGTAAACATTACAATAGGCTTAGGTTTAGTTTTATTAACATCCCTCAGATTAGCAAAAACTGCCTCATCTGGAATATCTGCATTGACAATGACAACATCAGCGTGGGTAATTTCGTTACTCGTTGCAAGATTAGCACTCCCCTCTAAACGAGAGATAACTTCATGACCTTTGTCTTGAAGTGCGCGTCTAAGAATCGCAGATCGCCCCATATTCTCATCAACTAATATAATTTTTAATGCTGTTTGTTTCATTATCATTTTAAGTTTATTTTTGTTGGCTGATAATATACCTCATTGCGCTCATCTTTCATGTTTAATTAGAGTTTAGTAGTTTTAAATATTCTGCTTCAGTAAGAATTTCAACCTCATGAGTTTTGGCATCTTTAATTTTTGAGTGGCCAATATTTTCACCAATAATTAAAAAATCAGTTTTTGAACTAACACTCTTTCCAACATTCGCACCGAAAGCTTTGGCTTGTTTTTGAAGCTTAGCCCTAGATTCATTCATTGTTCCAGTAAAAACAATTTTTTTACTATTAAAAAGACTAGTACTTTGATTGATTTCAGTAGTTAGAAGTGTTTGCTCTAATTCAAAACCTCCTGAAATCAAAACCTCATATTGAGGCTTAATTAAAGTCAAGCCATCAAAAATTAACTCTGCAGTTATTTCAGCAAA
>JACNFO010000019.1 GCA_014384565.1 Candidatus Pseudothioglobus aerophilus | reverse complement strand
TACGTTTTCACTGGCAAAGATGGTGTCCAACAACTAGACAATCCGTATAAACAAATTAAAAAGGTTAATGAGGAAAGCGGTGTGAAATTCACTATACATGACCTAAGAAGAACGTTTACAACAATAGCCAGTAGCCTTGAAATACAGCTTCATGTTGTTCAATTCCTAACAAACCATTCCCCTACCGACGTCACTCTTAAGCATTATTATCAGCCATCAATTGAAACCTTAAGAAAGCCAATGCAACAAATCAATGATTACATATTGGAGAAAATAAATGGCGTTTGAGAAAGATAAAACTATTAAATCTACTTATCGTTTTGGCAAAGGAGAGGTTGTTTTTGATACTGTGAATGAATTTAGGCTTGTCAGCCCTGAAATTACTGCTGGCATAGCATTGGCAATTCAAAAATGGACTGATGCTAATTTACACTACCTTTTTGATATAAACAGCCTCATTCCTGAAAATATTGGCAAGGATGATAATCTAAACAGATACAGCGAATATTTTGTGAATTCTAGTTATGACCTACTCAAGCATAATTGTGTACTAACATTTAATGAGGCGTTATTTATTCTTCTTGGCTTATACCCACATAATTCAGCCTTACCTCCCTTTCACGATTTAGATTTAATTAACTACAAACCATTCCCTGATGGCTTAACTCTTGAATCAGTTTTTTACATAACAAGACAATATACCGCTCTAAAAAGAAGTGTATTTGTCAGTAAAGATGGAAAAATTAATAGTGAAAATCTTATAATCTTAGCTAATGCTGAAGAGAACATGTTCTTTCAAAAAAACAGCCTGAAAAACATTTTTAAGCAAAAAAGGAAATACACCAATAAAGAGAGCGCTTCAAGAAATAAAGAAATCTGTAAAGAGTGGCAATTACTCTCACCTTTACTTGATACAAAATATCAAACTAAAGTTCAGATATATAGGGAGATTATTAGAAAGCAAAAACTCTCTATAAAAGAAGACACAATTGGCAAAATTATTGCTAAAAATTGCAAATAAATTAGTGTTTTGGGATTTTATTTAAATCCCAGATTTGGGAATCCCAGATTTACACCCCTACCCTAAAGCATGTTCACATATTTTATCGAAAAAAGCATCCGTTAAATACCTCCCAACTATTCCTAAATAATTGTAAATACCTACAAGGGCTTTATTGTAGGGATTATTACCACAACATAGGAGTAAGAAAGATGGAAATACTAGACAAGCTACTTACTACAGAGCAAGCTGCAAAACAACTACATATATCACCAAGAACACTTAACAATGCCAGAAGTACAGGAACTGGGATTGTAATTCCCTATCGTAAAATTGGCTCTCGTGTTTTTTACAAGCAATCCGATATTGAGTCTTATATCGAAAACAACACATTCACTCATACGGGCGAATTTAAGGAGAATTAATTATGAAAGATAAATTATTAGACGAATACCCGAAAAATGACAAAAATAACGCTCAGTCAAATGATGCACATATTTATTCAGGATTGCTAGGACTAATTCCAAGTCAAAGAAAAGATAGTGGCACAAAACATCAACAAAATAATAAGAAATACGGAGGATTGCTAGATGTTGAAACCGAATAAGAAAAAACCCTCTGGCTCGGGAAAGCATCAGAGGGTACACCAAAAGATTGGTACTAAGAAGTTTAGCATAATTCGGCACTTCCTAAAAGGGCTGAGCCTTAATAGATTTGAAGCTGAGGGTCTTGGTGACCATTGCTTAAACTCAACTATCAGCGCCTTGGTAAACATACTGGGTCTTGAAGTTCCTCGCAAATGGGAAATAGTTCCGAATCGATTTGGTGGCACAACAAGAGTGAAGCGTTATTGGCTTAACCAATCAGATATAGCAATTATTAAGAACTTGTTAGGAGAAAAACAATGAAGACCATACAAGAGGCAATGCTTGAATTTAGCATTCATGCGCCAGCGACCATTATCTATGATGGCAACATTCAAAGATTTAAAAACGAAAGCGATAAAAACAATAACAGTTGGTATGTTGCTTATGACAATGCCACTTTTCAATCAGGTGCTTTTGGCTGCTGGAAGTTAGATGTAAGTGAAAAGTTCTGTAGCATTGAACACACACACCTTACTAGTGAACAGAAGCAACGACACGCCAAACAATTAGCTGAACAAAAAAATATTACTGAACTTGAGAAAACCAATCAACAACGTTATGTTCAAAAGCACGTTAATGAAAGATTTAACTGCGCAATAACAAAAGGCATAAACGCCCACCCATATCTTCAAAATAAAGGGGTGAAGTCGTACGGACTACGCACAGATAATTCTTTACTGTTAGTGCCTATGTTTAATATTGATGGAGAAATTGCAAGCATACAAACCATCTCAACATCTGGTGATAAATTCTATACCAAAGGTGGGCGTGTTAAAGGCTGCTTCTTTCCAATAGGGACTCCTGAAGACACTTTAATACTCTGTGAGGGTTACGCAACAGGAGCAAGCATTCACGAGGCTACAAGTGAGCCTGTGGCTGTGTGTTTTAACTCTGGAAACATCAAAGAGGTTGCCAAGGAACTGTCTGCTAAGCACCCGAATACTAAGATAATCATAGCTGGTGATGATGACCACAAGCGTGAACAAAATATCGGTCGTATTAAAGCGATAGAGGCTGCCAAACATATTGGTAGCTCTACAGTGTTTCCAAAGTTCGATGCTTTGTACAATGAGGGTCGTTCTGACTTTAACGACCCACTTAGGTTGTGTGATTTAAAAGAGATTGCCAAACATATTGATGGCACTGCTGTGTTTCCAAAGTTTGAAGCTTCTTACAATGAAGGTTGTTCTGACTTTAACGACCTACACAGGTTGTGTGGTTTAAAAGAGGTTAAGAAACAAATCAACAAAGCAATTCACGATAGTGAAAGAGCAATAAACCGTGGCTCATTTGTCTTTTATGATAGTTTTTATAAGTCGATGAAACATCTTAAGTGTGAAGATATATCGGAATTAGTTCAAGCTATTTGTGAATATGGTCTGTTTGAAAAGCAAACCAAACTCAGTCCTCATGTTCAAGGGCTGTTTGAATTAATCAAGCCACAACTTGAGGCTAATTTTAGAAAAAGAAAGAATGGAAAAAAAGGTGGAAGACCGCCTGGTAGTTAATATCTAGTATCACTTTTGGTTAGTGAATCAATAACCTAAGGTTAGCTGGCTCTTAACCTAATGCTAATGCTAATGCTAATGCTAATGCTAATGCTAATGCTAATAAGAATGTTAATGCTAATAAGAATGAAAATATAAATGTTCTTAATAAACCATAAGAAATAGTAAAGAATAGAAAGCACAACTTGTACTAAAAAAGTTATGGGTTTGATTAAAACAAAAAAAAGAGCATTTAGCTCAGCAACGAACGAAGTGAGGCG
>JACNFO010000012.1 GCA_014384565.1 Candidatus Pseudothioglobus aerophilus | reverse complement strand
GGATGGTGGTTATTTATCAATATTATTCAATGAGTCATATCGATAACGATTAACAACTATCTATTTTTATAAGTCCAATTTAATATCCACCGCTTCAAACACATCATAGTCAAGCTGTAACAACATATCGATAAGATCGACAAACACCCAATTCTCAACTAGCAGGTCGCCTTCGCGGCGCCACCAGTCGGCAACACGAACTGCGAACAACTGTCCCGAAGCTTTCACTCCCAACCAGTCCTTTGTCAAATAGCTTCCATGAGAAGGCCATCCACCGGATGCCACATAATTTCCTTCTGCAAATCTGGTGAAATGTCCTTTGACAGCTTTGTCTAAATCTGAGCCGGGTTCACCGGTTAAACCAGCTTCTCCTTTTCGGCGTGGATCAAAAACACTTTCGTAAGGCATTTGGAACCGAGCAAAACCATCAATACCGATATAACTACCATAACCAGCCGGTCCGTACCACATCATGTTTTCATGCCAGTAGGGACGCCATGCCTCGTCTTTTGTGTAAAGGCACTTCAACATATCAAAGACCATATTGACACTTTTTTTACTCTCAGCATCATCTTGTGGCGCCATCACAATCCCATCACAGGTAATGGGGCCGGGAATAAAAAACTCTTCACCAACGCTTGGAACAGGCAGTGGCCAGCGATCAATCTGACGCATCAGGTCAATAATGTCAAAAAATAAATAGGATTCTAATGCGCGACCATCTTCCATGCGGTGAAATTCGCCAAATCGTATAAACACAATTTGTCCAGTTGCGGGAATCCCCATCCAGTCTTTCTTAAAGGTTCCAACAAGATGTCCATGGCCTGTCACCCAGTCACCACCCTTAGCATTACCAGAAAAAAGCAATTCAGTACGGCGATAAAGATCGGGCATGGCATATAGCAAAGGTTTATACAATGCCTCATACAAGCCAGCAAAACCATTGACAAAATTTATTGGTGCAGTGACATGAATGGCTGCATTCTCGCTATGGAATTCCTTACAGGCGGTGAATAGCCCTCCACTTGCGTTTATACGAAATGTGTCACAATACTTCTTGTATGCCGCCTTATTGGCTTGGCGTGGATCGATCATAATAATCCAAATTGATATATAGTTTAAATTGCAAATTATACAAATTTTATTATCACTTAATTAGAAAAGTCCAAACTTCGTTTGATGTGTGAGGGAGGGATTATTAATAGTTAGCCGATAGCAATGAGCCTCCCCCCGTACCATTCAAAGTCTGAATATGTATCGAGGGATGGTGTTGATTTATAAATACAAATCAATCAAAAGGATACTTTGATTCATTGAGTTCAAGGTTAGGAACTATCCTCTGATTTCTTTCAAGTGTATATATTTGAAGCATATCTTTATTGTCAATTTCAAAATCAAAAATATCAATATTTTCCTTAAGTCTGTATGTGTTTTCTGTCTTAGGAATTGACACTACTTTCTGTTGATATAGCCATCTTAGAGTAATTTGTGCTGGTGTTTTAGAGTATTTTTCAGCCAGGTTTATAAGGACATCATGCCTTGAAACATCGCCTTTACATAATGGGCAATAAGCAATAGGAATAACATCTAAGTCTTGCATAGTCTCTAACAATTTAGCTTGGGACAAAAAAGGATGATATTCAACTTGATTGCAAAAGATATTTTTAAATCCTAAGTCACTACATTCATTCAATAACTGTGAATTAAAATTTGCAACGCCTACTTCTTTGATTTTTTTATCATCTTTAAGTCGATATAAGATTTCCAACATATCACCCAGATTAGTTTCAAATATTGGCCAATGAATCAATAGTAAGTCAACATACTCTGTCTGCAAATCTGAGAGACTTTTTTCAAAGCTTTTTTTAATATCACTATTTTTAAGTTGCGGACCATTGCCTTTTGAAGGAAAAAAGCCTGTAGTATTGATTTTTGTTGTTATGAATACTTTTTCTCTATCTACTCGAGAGTCGTTGAGGCCCTGACCTACCTCATGCTCATTCTCATACATTGAGGCACCATCAATGTGACGATAACCAAGTTCAAGGGCCTCTTGAACTATTCTTCTACAAGAAGAGCCATACATATTTCCTGTTCCAAGACCTATTGAAGGAATGGATAAGCCAGATTTAGTAAATGATTCTCTCATACTAGGATTGTATATCAACTTGAACTAAAGTCCAAATTTCGTTTGATGTGTGAGGGAGGGTTTGTTAATGTATTTTCTAAATTTTAGCTTCTTGCGTGTCTTGATTTGGCTTAAGTGAGTATGTCGCTTTTACTTCTCTATGACTCATGTAAATTGTTGAAATAAATATTATTAAGCCTCCAATCAAAGTCCAAATACCAGGAATTTCAGAAAAAATAAGCCAACCAAAAATAGCCATAATTGGGAGTTTTATAAACTGAATAGGTTGAAGGCTTGTAATTTCTGCCATCTCATATGATTTTATCCATAAAAAATGCGCAAACGTAGCCATGATTGCCATTCCCCAAAGATACAACCAAGTTTCAAAGCTTGGCCACTGCCACACCATAACAGCCGGAATAAAAGTAATTGGAATAAGAATGATTGCCATCCACGTAATAATCGCTTTAGATGTTTCAGTTTGAGTTAGTTTTTTGACAATTAATGCATTAAATGAATCAACTATTGCAGCAATAAAAGCAAGTATTACTCCAAATGAAATAATTACAATACCCGGCTGAATTATTATAAGCATCCCAATAAAACCAATAATAATTGCAGTTATTCTCCTTACTTTAATGACTTCACCTAAAAAAATAGTAGCACCAATTGTTATAAAGATTGGCTGGGTAAAGCTTATTGCAGTAGCTTGCGTTAGCGGGATGAGGGTTAAACAAGTAAAGCCAGCTATCAATCCAATAGCACCAAAAAAACCTCTTGCGAAATATAACTTAGTATTGTTCATTTTGATTGCAGCTAAACCAGTGGACTTTAATAGTGGCAGCATTACAAAAAATGCTAACAGGTTTCGGAAAAAAACAACTTCAAGAATATGCAGGTTTTCTGAAGCTTTTCTAATAAAAATAACCATTATCATAAAAAATAATATAGACACCATATTTATAATGATTGCTTGAGATTGAATAGATTGCGATTGAAATAATCGCATTATCAAGAGGTCATTAAATAGTTTTCTTATCAATTTATTTTTATTCGATAACAAAAAATGACTCGAATAATCGAGTTCGAGTCCACGACAACTGTAATCAAAACTATCCGTTAATAAGCGTAGAAATAGTTTTTGTAAATATACTCTCTTTTTTAAATATAAATTAGACTTAATTTGAGCCATTATTGGTACTAAATAAGACGTTATTTCAAGCACCTGCCCACCCCTTTTGAATAACTAGTTAATCGAGGAAACTGAGGTAGATGTAGAGTTTAGAAACTTCGTTTGATGTGTGAGG
>JACNFO010000043.1 GCA_014384565.1 Candidatus Pseudothioglobus aerophilus | reverse complement strand
AAAACTAGCGGATGAAAAAGCTGCTGCTGCAGCGTCAACTGCTGCATATCAGGCTAAACTTGCTTATGATATGAGGGTTACTAAAATTATGGATGATTTAATTGTTCAATTAGATGAGCTAGGTATTGTTGATGATTATAAATTGACTATTAAAGATGAACTTATAAAAGAAGCGACAGAGAAGTTAGAAGATGAGAAATTTATTGGCACAATTTCTGGAGAAATAGTAACGGTTGCGATACACGATTTTTGTAAAGTAAATTTAGGGCTATCAGATAGCAATATTGCACTTTTTAAGAAGGCGTTAGAGGGTGGTTATTTAGGAAATGTCGGTCCTCAGGTAACAAATGGAACTGAATTTTCATCGAATCGATGGCATGACTATATAGAGTGCGTTGGCTCTAAGAGAATATAAAAAAATATTTAATAAGTAGTCATTATATTTCTAATAATGAATTCTCTTTGTCAGTCAAAGATCTTTCAATTAAAGCAATATGTTGATCTGTAATTTTTTGTATGTTATCTTCAGCTCTATGACAATCATCTTCTGATATTTCTTTTTCTTTAAGGAGCTCTCTAAAGTCAGATATGGCATCTCTTCGAATATTTCTTATTGCCACGCGTGCATTTTCAGCTTCATCGCGCACAACTTTTACTAATTCTTTTCTGCGCTCTTCAGTTAGAAGTGGCAAAGGAATTCGCAAAACTTGCCCTTGAGTGTTTGGGTTTAAACCTAAATCAGAGGTCATGATCGCTTTTTCAATTGGTCCAACCATATCTTTTTCCCAGGGCGAAACCTTAAGAGTCCTTGAGTCTTCAGCGCTCACATTAGAGACTTGTGAAAGAGGAACCATGCTGCCATAGTATTCAACTGTAATTTGATCTAGTAGTGAGGGGTGAGCCCTTCCAGCACGAATCTTACTAAAGTCAGTCTCAAGAGAAGCGAGTGATTTACCCATTCGACTATTTGCATCACTGTGAATTTCATTAATCATTATTTATTCTCCGTTTTGACTAACAATCGTGCCAATTGATTGGCCATTTAAGATATTAGCTAAAGCATAATTATCATCAAACATACTAAAAACACAAATTCTTATATTATTTTCTCGGCATAACGCAAATGCAGCAGTGTCCATCACCTCAATATTTTTTTCAATAGCCGAATTAAAACTGAGCGCGTCAAACTTTATAGCATTCGAATCTTTCAATGGGTCACTTGAATAAATACCGTCGACCTTAGTCGCTTTAAAGACAATATCAGCTTCAATTTCAACTGCCCTTAAAGCCGCAGCAGTATCAGTTGTAAAACAAGGACTTCCAGTACCAGCAGAAAAAATAACTACCTTGCCTTCTGATAGCGCATTTTTAGCTTTAGTATGATTAAAAGGCTCACAAACACCGCCACCAATCGAAAAACCAGACATGACAATAGATGGAATATTATTTCTTTCAAAAGCATCTGATATTGCTAATGCGTTCATCACTGTAGCAAGCATTCCAATATGATCTCCAGTAATTTTGTTCATTCCATCAGTTGCAAGGGTTGCGCCTCGATAAATATTTCCACCTCCAATTACTATGGCGATTTCAACGCCAAGATCTAGGGCAGATTGAACAATAGTGACTACTTTTTTTAGCATTTCAGGATCAATATTATTTTTATCACTTTTTAGTGCTTCACCACTAAGTTTGAGTAAGATTCGACGATAAGAAACCATGTGCTAAGAATTGAATACAAAATTAAGATTTTACACAACGCATGAGTATAATGAACCCTTTGTCCACCATAAAATAACTAACCTATGGATTCAATCAACATACGTGGCGCTAGAGTCCATAATTTAAAAAACATTGATGTAAGTATTCCAAGAAATAAGCTTGTGGTTATTACTGGGCTATCGGGTTCTGGCAAGTCATCATTAGCCTTTGATACAATTTATGCTGAAGGCCAAAGAAGGTATGTTGAGTCACTATCAGCATATGCAAGACAGTTCTTATCATTAATGGAAAAGCCCGATGTTGATCATATTGAAGGATTATCTCCTGCAATATCAATCGAACAAAAAGCTACCTCTCATAATCCTCGCTCTACAGTAGGAACCATAACCGAGATTTATGATTATTTGAGACTTCTTTTTGCCAGAGTTGGCTCACCTAGATGTCCTGAGCATGGAGATGATTTACAGGCACAAACAATTTCTCAAATGGTAGATGCAATATTAGACCTTCCAGAAGATGCAAAGATTATGATACTTGCACCAATCGTAAAAAATAGAAAGGGTAGTCATCTAAAATTATTACAAGAACTCTCCCATCAAGGCTTCCTTCGTGCGAGAGTTGATGGGGAGGTTATGCTTCTTGAAGAAATTGATGAGCTTGACGGTAATAAAAACCATACCATCGAGATCGTAATTGACCGATTAAAAGTTAGGCAAGATATAACGTCAAGGTTATCTGAATCTCTCGAAACTGGCCTAAATATGAGCTCAGGTATTGCTATAGCTAGCCCTATGGATATTGACTCTGGTTTTAAGGAGCTAACATTTTCAGCAAAGTTTTCTTGTGTTCATTGTGGTTACTCTCTGGAAGAGTTAGAGCCTAGACTCTTTTCATTTAATAATCCAGTGGGGGCATGTGAAACATGCGATGGTTTAGGTATCAAAGATATATTTGACGAAGAAAGAGTTGTTGCTAATCCTGAGCTTAGCCTGGAAGATGGGGCAATTTATGGCTGGAGTAAAAGTAATGCCTATTTTTATCAAATGCTTTCTTTAGTTGGTAATTATTATAAATTTGATATTGCGACACCATTTATTGAGCTCTCAGAAGAGCATAAAAAAATTGTTCTATATGGAAGTGGAAGCCAGGTTATTGATTTTTCGAAAATTAAAGGAAGAAGAGGTTGGACAAGTAAGAAAAAACCTTTTGAAGGCGTAATTCCAAGAATGATGCGTCGTTATGCAGATAGTGATATTCGCTCAATTAGGGAAGAATTATCTAGATATGTAATAAGCAAGCCCTGCTCAAGTTGCAATGGAGATAGGCTTAATGCATCTGCAAGAAATGTCTTTATAGATAATAGAAATATTTCAGATCTGACGAAGTTGACGATAGACCAAGTATTTGATTTTTTTGAGTCGCTTGAGCTAGAAGGTCAGCGTGGAGAAATTGCAAGTAAGATCCTTAGTGAAATTTCACAGCGTTTGCATTTCTTAATTAACGTTGGACTCGATTATCTTAATTTAGAGAGAAAAGCCAACTCTTTATCTGGTGGGGAAGCTCAGCGAATAAGATTAGCCTCACAAATAGGTGCGGGTTTGATTGGAGTGCTCTATGTTTTAGACGAGCCATCAATTGGACTTCATCAGCGCGATAATCAAAAGTTACTTGATACATTGACTTATCTAAGAGATTTAGGTAACACAGTTATTGTTGTTGAGCATGATGAAGACGCAATAAGGCAGGCTGATTATGTGGTGGATATTGGACCTGGTGCAGGTATCCATGGCGGTGAGATTGTTGCGATAGGGGCGCCTGATGAAGTTATAGCTAATACAAAATCTCTTACTGGTGATTATTTAAGTGGGCGATTAGAAATTAGTACTCCTAAAACCAGAAAGAAATCAAATGGCTGGCTTAATATTACTGGAGCAAGTGGAAATAACTTAAAGCATGTTGACTTAAAAATTCCTGTTGGTGTTTTAACCTGTATTACAGGTGTTTCTGGCTCTGGAAAGTCAACATTAATCAACAACACACTTTATGAGTTAGCTGCAAAAACGCTTAATGGCGCTCAAACTGATGTTGCTCCATTTAAAGAAGTCAAGGGTATGGATTTGTTTGATAAAGTAGTTAATATCAATCAAAGTCCAATTGGAAGGACACCTCGATCTAATCCTGCAACTTATACGGGCGTCTTTACTTTAGTAAGAGATCTGTTTGCATTGACA
The DNA here is from genome assembly GCA_014384565.1 of Candidatus Pseudothioglobus aerophilus. Classification (GTDB taxonomy): domain Bacteria; phylum Pseudomonadota; class Gammaproteobacteria; order PS1; family Pseudothioglobaceae; genus Pseudothioglobus; species Pseudothioglobus aerophilus. The sequence continues at coordinate 14,027 of JACNFO010000043.1, read as the reverse complement.
CTTGAGTCTAGGACGCGAGGGTATAAATCTGGACGTTTTAGCTTTAATGTTAAAGGAGGCAGATGTGAAGCCTGCAAAGGTGATGGATTAATTAAGGTAGAGATGCACTTTTTACCTGATGTTTACGTCTCATGTGATATTTGTCATGGCCATAGATACAACCGAGAAACCTTAGAAATTAAATATAAAGGAAAGTCAATTGCAGAGGTTTTAGAGATGACTGTCGAAGATGCGCTTGATTTTTTTAAAGCGATTCCAAAGATTAATCAAAAAATGCAAACCTTAATGGATGTTGGGCTTTCGTATATTACGCTTGGCCAAAATGCAACCACTCTGTCGGGCGGCGAAGCTCAGCGTATAAAGCTTGCTAAAGAACTTTCTAAAACAGATACAGGACAAACTTTATATATATTAGATGAGCCAACAAGTGGCCTACATTTTCATGATATTAAACAATTATTATCAGTAATTTTTAGGCTTCGAGATCGAAATAATACAATTGTTATAATTGAGCATAATTTAGACGTTATTAAGACTGCTGATTGGGTTGTTGATCTTGGGCCAGAAGGTGGGAACAAAGGCGGCGAAATAATTGCGTTTGGGACTCCAGAAGAGGTATCTAAGAATCCACGATCATATACTGGACAGTTCCTTAAGGAGCATCTTTAGATTTAAGTTTCAAAGCCTATAAGCGTCATCGTGAAAGCAGTTTTACCATTCATCTTGTGAATTTTTATAGGCTGAAAATTATCTTTAACAGATAGATTTAGAGTTAATTGCAGTTCATCACAAATTACCCTTGCAGTTTCAATTTCACGCTCATTAATTAAAATTTTTTCAGACCCATCTAATTTGAATTGAAGATATTTAACGCCAACTTCATCAACAACTTGATAGGTAAATTCTGACTCATTGGGTTTATTAACCATATCATTGGATAATGCGAGATAAACACTTAAGGTATCAACTAGAAGACCAGGTTTTATTTCAAATTCATCACCACTGCTTGATACGGCATAATTTTTATCAGTTTCGATGGTAATTTCATAGTTCTTTTTAACTTCACCTTTCATTTTTTCTACGACACTAAAGTAGGTATTAATAATTTGCCCATCAATTTCATTGCCAATACTTTTTTCAGATCTTGAGAAATCATATAGAGCTTTCCACACGGATGCTGTGCTAGCCTGCGTTGTGAATTCAAATTGATTGTCATTGACCTCTAAGTGTAATATTGCAGTGCCAATATTTAGGTTGCCCATTACAGTTTCAGCATAAAGTTCATAATTTCCCTTGTAAGGGGTTATGGACAAAGATTGGGCTGAGAAAAGAAGTCCTAAAAATAAGAAAATCGCTTTATTCATATTATTTTTCCATCAAGTGTTGCAGTTTTATCATCAATTAGGTTCAGTCTTCTTTGAGTATACCAATGGATCACTTTAGGATAGATGAAATGTTCTTTTTTCAAAACTTTCATAGAGAGTGTTTCCTCAGTATCTGAATTGTCAATGATAACTGAATCTTGATAAATTAAAGGACCACCATCCAATTCTTTAGTTACAAAGTGAACACTCACTCCATGAACTTTCTCAGAAGCATCAATAGCTCTCTGGTGTGTGTTGAGTCCTGGAAATTTTGGGAGTAAGGAGGGGTGAATATTAAGAATTTTCCCAAAATAATGTGACACAAATAATGGAGTAAGAACTCTCATATAACCAGCTAAGACAATTAGTTCTGCCCCGTGCTTTTGAATAATTGAAATGAGATCTCTGTCAAAAGCCTCCTTGGAGTTATATAATCCAGGGTCAATAATGGCAGTCTGAAGTTTTGAAGATTCAGCTCGTTTCAAGCCAAAAGCATTTTTGTTATTACTAATGACGCAGCTAATTTGCAAGTCAATTCTATCTGCATTATCAATGATTGATTGTAAATTAGAGCCATTACCTGAAATTAAAATAACAGCTTTCATAGCATCAAATTATTACTTGCTCACCTTTAGAGTCAACAACTTCTCCAATTAACCAGGCTTTTTCACCTTTAGAATTTAATAGCTTAATAGCATCATTTGAGGATTCTTTTGGAACAATAACGATCATCCCAACGCCGCAGTTAAGAACTCTATGCATTTCACTTGTATCTATATTCCCTTCAGCCTGCAGCCACTGAAATATTTCTGGAAGGTCCCAAGAGTTTGCATCCAATTTTGCAGCTAAATGCTCTGGCATTACTCTGGGAATATTTTCAAGAAGACCACCGCCCGTAATATGCGATATTGCATATACGGGTAAATTCTGAACTAATGACAAAATTGATTTAACATAAATTTTAGTTGGCTCAATAAGTTCCTTGAGCTGGCTTGATGTGGGCTTTGTTTTTTCCAAAACTTTTCTGATGAGTGAGTATCCATTTGAGTGAGGACCGGATGAGCCAAGTGCTATTATGTGATTACCTGATGAAACTTTAGAGCCGTCTATAATATTATCTTTTTCAACAATGCCTACGCAAAACCCAGCAAGATCATACTCTTCGCCTTTATACATTCCGGGCATTTCAGCAGTCTCCCCTCCAATTAACGAGCATCCAGATTGACGACAGCCTTCACCAATTCCAGAAATAACAGAAATCGCAACATCTGGATTAAGAGAACCCGTTGCGTAATAATCTAAAAAAAATAAAGGCTCGGCGCCCTGAACGATAAGATCATTGACGCACATTGCAACTAAATCAATACCAATTGTGTCATGCTTATTAAGCATCTCAGCAACCATTAACTTGGTACCAACACCGTCAGTTCCTGAAATTAAAACTGGCTTCTTATATTTATCTAAAGGAATTTCAAACATTGCACCAAAGCCACCTAGGCCAGCAAGAACACCCGGTCTTAACGTTGATTTTGCAATTGGTTTAATTTTTTCAATAAGCTGATTACCTTTAGTAATATCAACTCCAGAGTCCTTATAAGTCAATGATGACATCTTGTTTTCCGTATAATTAAGGTCTAAAAAATGAATTTAATTAAGCAAAATAATGAGCTACTCAATGCTACCCAATGCGCTTTCAATAATACGCATTATTTTAACAGTTCCAATAGTTATAGCGCTACTAAAAGAGCAGTATCTTTTGACGCTGCTATTATTTCTATTGGCTGGAATTACTGACGCATTAGATGGTTGGATAGCTAAACAGTTTTCTTTTCAGTCTCGTCTTGGTTCTATTCTTGACCCAATGGCAGACAAGATATTATTGACCTGCTCTTTTATTGCTTTATATTGGGCCGGGATTATGCCCTTATGGCTACTCATGATAATTTTTGTTCGTGATGTTATTATTGTAGCAGGTGCTTTGGGATATTTTCTAGGTGAAATATCTAGGAATAGCGACATGCTAGAGCCTTCTTTAATTAGTAAATTTAATACAGTATTACAAATTGCCTTGGTTTTATTTTTACTATTAATTCAAATATATACTGAATTAAATGGTCTTAGAGATATGGTTTTCATAGTGGTTGCTACTTCGACTGGTTTAAGTGGTGCGGACTATGTGTTACTTTGGGTTAAAAAGTTTATCTTGCAAGAATCTAAAAAATGAATCAACTAGGTCTTCCAATCTCACTTAACTCCAAAATGCTTTTAGATAACTTTATTGCTAATAGTGAGCTTGTTAATTTAATACACCAACTTTTTCAGAAAAAAAAGGCTTCTGAAATTTACGTATATGGATTAACAGGCCAAGGCAAAACACATCTGCTTCAAGGGGTAGTATTAAAGGCCCTAGAAATCGATAAGAATGCAATTTATATCGATTGTATTGATGCTTTTCCAGAACATTTATTTGACTTTATAGGCCAGTTAAACTTTATTAGCTTTGATAATGTTGATCTTATTAGTAGCGATAACCAAGAGACATTTTTCGATTTATATAATCGTGCAAGACAGGCTGGAGTTATTGTTTTAGTCAGTGGTTCTAGTTTACCCAGTGATTTAACCGTTATGAAGGATCTTAAAACTCGCTTGAGTTTAGCAGCTGTTTATAAATTAGAAGAGCTTAATGATGATTCAACAATGGACGTACTTAATAAACAGATGAGTGATAGAAATTTAACTATTGACTCAAAAATTTACGAATATTTGTTTAAGAATTATTCTCGCGATTTAAATACTTTAGTATCAGCGATGAATGAGTTAGATAAAGCATCGCTCCAATCAAAAAAAGCTATCTCAATTCCTTTTGTTAAAACAGTTCTTCAACTTTAGTAGCTACTAAGTATCAATTTATTCGAAAATATAAAATATTTTTCTAAAATTTTGTTTTTTTAAGAAATATTTATATCTTTTAACTCAATAATATTCAAAATATAGAATGTTTTACTATACTTCGTAAAATATTTAAAACAACGCTCTAAACTTAAATCTTAATATATTTTTATGGACCATCTGCCTATTTTTATTAATTTAAGACAAAGGTCAGCCCTAGTTGTTGGAGGTGGAGATATTGCACTAAGAAAAATAAACTTGTTATTAAAAGCCCAGGCTAAAGTTATATGCGTTTCTCCCTATTTTTGTGAAGGCATAAAAACCTTATCTTTAGATAGCAATGTAAGTTTAGTTAATAAGCGCTTTGAGACATCTGATATTTCAAATTATTCAGTAATTATTTCTGCTACAGATGACTCAAAAGTAAATGAATCTGTCTCTAAGATAGCTCACGAAAATCGTATACCGGTAAATGTGGTTGACTCGCCTGAGCTATCAAGCTTTATCATGCCCTCAATAGTTGACAGGTCTCCGGTGATAATTGCTGTCTCTTCATCCGGTAAGGCGCCAGTCTTAGCTCGATTAATTCGTGCAAAGCTTGAAACAGTTATTCCAAGCTCTTATGGCATACTTGCTGAAATTGCCGGTGAGTATAGGCAGAAAGTTAAAGACAGGTTTTTAAAAATTAAAGATAGAAGGGCATTTTGGGAGGCTACTTTTTCTGGCGTTATTGCTGAAAAAGTTTTTTCAGGGCGTATTAAAGAAGCAAAGGCTGATATTGAAAAGCAGCTTATTGATTCAGTTGAGATGAATCTAGGAGAGGTTTATTTAGTTGGCGCTGGTCCTGGTGATCCTGACTTATTAACGTTTAAAGCTTTGAGGCTTATTCAGCAAGCTGATGTTGTGCTTTATGACAGGCTTGTCTCTAAAGGCGTTATGGAGCTTGTTAGGAGAGACTCAGAGCTCATATATGTCGGTAAAAAAGGTGGCAGTGATAAATCTACTAGGCAAATAGATATTAATGCTCTTTTGGTTGATCTGGCAAAATCAGGCAAGAGAGTGTGCAGGTTAAAAGGTGGTGATCCTTTTATTTTTGGCCGAGGAGGCGAAGAAATCGAATCACTTTCTGAGCATGGCATTCCTTTTCAGGTTGTCCCTGGAATAACTGCTGCATCAGGTTGCTCTTCTTATGCTGGCATTCCATTAACCCATAGAGACTTTTCTCAATCCTGCCGTTTTGTAACTGCCCATTTAAAAGATGGCACGACTAACCTTCCATGGGAAGAATTTATTGTTGAGCAGCAGACGATTGTTTTTTATATGGCATTGAGTGGGGCAAGTTACATTTGTGAGCAGTTGATTGCTCACGGCATGCGAGAGGAGATGCCAATTGCGATTATTGAAAAAGGAACAATGCCAGAGCAAAAAGTTTATATTACCTCTCTAAAAGACTTACCTGATTTGTTAATTAAAGAAGATATTAATGCACCTACTTTGATGATTGTAGGAGAGGTCGTCAGTCTCAATGAGAAGTTAAGCTGGTACGGCAATTAAATAAGAAAATCTATTTCTTAAATAAGAAATGTTTGATTTAATTCGGTATAATTTCAAAATCTTCGCGGGGGTGGTGGAATTGGTAGACACGCTGGATTTAGGTTCCAGTGTCGCAAGACGTGAGAGTTCGAGTCTCTCTCTCCGCACCATATATCTTTATAAAGAGCTCTTAGGAGCTCTTTTTCATAATATCCCAGATTAGCTTAAGTTCGCTTTCACTTGGTTTGTTAAGATTTCTTAATTTTAGGTTCTTAATAATCGTCTCCATTGTTGACCAGTTGATTTGCATAAGTAGGTCAAAATCTATATCTCTATAATAACCTTCTTTACAGAATATTTTCATATCAGTCATTGATTTTTCAAAATTTTTAAAGCCTATTGCCTTTGCCTCTTCAGATACCATGGGGTCGATATTAACTAGACCTAAAAAGACAAATTCATGGTAGTTATTTAAAAAATACTCAATAATATTTCGAGACGCTTCTTTGAACTGAAGTTCAATGCTTGAGTCATCGGGCATATTTTTAATTAAGTCAGAAAAAGCATTTTTTTTAATGCTTATGTATATTGTGTCAATAAGCTCTTGCTTTGATTTAAAGTGTACAAAAAGCGTTCCAGAGGCAACCCCTGCTTTTTTGCTAATTTGAGCAGTTGAAGTTAACTGAATGCCCTGACTGGCAAATAGCTCTAGAGCGCTTTGATAGATTTTATCTTTAGTTGAGAGCATTATTTTTTAGTCAATGGAGTAACTCACTCCAGTTAGTTCTTCAGACAGCTTCCAAAGTTTTTTTGCATTATCTACATTATACGATAAATCATTTGATTTAACTAATGCAGGGTGACCTTTCATACCGCCCATTGATGGAGAGCCAAAATAATTATTTGACTTGGCAGTTGGATCGGTAGCGGCTCTAAGACCTCCAAGAGCCCCTACCTTAACTTTCTGTCCAAGAAAAATATTCATAAAATTTGCCATACCGGAATGCTTCTGAAGATCTGTAGCAGTCCACCCTGGATGTGAAGCTAATACCATTGGACTTCCTTTATCCTGACCAAGTTTACGAGATAGTTCATAGGTGAAATATAAGTTTGCTAGCTTGGTGTCACTGTAGGCGCTCCAGGTTTTATATTTTCTTTTTTCCCAATTAAGATCATCAAAATCAATATTTCCAGAGGTGTGAGCAATACTCGCTACATTTACAACTCTTGAATTTGGCGTATTTTTGAGTAGAGATATTAGTTGACCTGTTAAAGCAAAATGACCTAAATGATTCGTGCCCATCTGTATCTCAAAGCCATCTTTTGTTTTTGAATAAGGGCAGGCCATTATGCCAGCGTTATTGATAAGGCAGTCTAGTGCTTTGTATTTTTTGTTTATGGATGTTGAGAAATTATTGACTGATTCGAGGCTTGATAAATCTAGCTCATGAATATCTATCTTTGCATTTTTATTTTCAGCAAGAATTTCTTTTTTTACAGAATCAGCTTTTTTAATATTTCTAGCAGCCATAATGACGGTTGCGTTTTTTCGAACAAGAACTTTAACTGATTCTTTACCAAGTCCACTCGTTGGTCCAGTTACTATAAAAATTTTCCCTGATTGATCAGGGATATTTGATTCGTTCCAATTTTCTTTTTTCATTTTTTTCCTTAAATAATATTAGTTTAATTTCTAAGCTTTTCCCACCAAGGGTTTTTTGGTAAGTTGGTTAGTTCAAATACTTCACCAATCATTGGGGTTGCAATGTTGACGTTCTTTTTCGCAGCTTCCTTAGTAATTCGAATGATTGGCTCATCCCATGCATGAATCGATAAATCAAATTTAGACCAATGGATTGGAAAAAGGACTTCTGCTTTTAAGTCGATACTGGCTTGAACAGATTCATCAGGAAACATATGAACATTTGACCAGTCTATGTTGTAAGCACCATTCTCGATAAAGGCAATGTCAAAAGGCCCATATTCATTGCCTAATTTTTTAAATGTCTCTGAGTATCCGCCGTCGCCACTAAAATATGCACTTAATGATTTTGATTTAACAATCCAAGAGCCCCATAACGTCGAGTTGCCATTGGTTATGCCTCTTCCACTGAAGTGAAGAGCTGGCGCAAAGATAAACTCAACATCTTTATAGCTCTTGCTTTCATACCAGTCAAGCTCAGTAATTTTATTTTTATCTACTCCCCATCTTTCTAAATGTGCTCCAACCCTAAAGGCACAATAAAATGATCTACTAGATTTGATAAGTCTTTAATTGCTTTGGAGTCAAGGTGATCATAGTGATCATGAGAAATGATGACAACGTCGACCTTTGGAAGATCCTCTATCAATATTGGGTTTTCAAATACAAATGGTTTCCCATTAAAAAAACTACTTTTACTTTTTGAGCTGAACGACGGTAATGGTGATGCTCTATTAAAGACTGGATCAGTCATAACAACCAAACCTTCAGTTTTCATAAGAAGCGTGGAGTGACCAAACCAAACAAATTTACCCTCTGTTAGATCTTGACCTTTAAATTTTATTGTTGGAAGAGGTCCCAAAGGGTTTTTATCTTCTGGCGGAAAGAACCATTCCTTTAGGGTCGACTTTCTTTCTAAAGTTCGAAGGTTTGTGTATGTTGTTTTAATGTTGCGAAATTTACCCTCAAAAAAGTTTTCTGAATTAGCAATTATTTCTTTGGTATTTTTGTCAGGAGAGGCACCAAAGACAGGAGAGACATTAAGAAAAATAAAAATAACAAAAACAATGATAAGAAGGGCATAGATTAAATATTTGATTACATTTAATATATTAAAAAGAATTTCCATAATCTGGTGCCTGTATTTTTTCAAAAAATTAATTATATACTACTATATGAGTGACTAGTCAGTCATTATGTGAAAATAATTCATAATTGCTTTAATTTAAGCGATGTCTATAAAGAATAAACATTAAATTTCCTGTAAAATATTAGCTCTTAAAAACATAATAAAAACTTAGACTTATGCTGATTGAAATTGGACACTTTTCCCTCGTTCTTGCATTGATATTTTCTGTGCTTTTGATGGTATTACCGTCAATAGGTCTTTATCAGAATAAATCAAGTCTGGCGCAGCTTTCAAAGCCATTAGTTTGGGTGCAAGGTTTTTGGATTACTATTTCTTTTATTATTCTAATGAGCGCATTTCTAACGAATGACTTTTCAGTGAAGTATGTTGCAGATAACTCAAACACCCAGCTTCCAATTTTATTCAAAGCATCGGCTGTCTGGGGAGCTCATGAAGGTTCATTGCTTCTATGGGTCCTTGTGCTTTCAATATGGACGATTGCAGTTAGTCTTTTTTCTAAGCGAATTCCATCGGATTTATTAAATCTAATCCTCATAATATTAGGCGCTATAAGTTTTGGCTTTCTACTTTTTCTCCTTTTTACATCGAATCCATTTGAGCGCTTACTGATCCCTCCATTAGAAGGGAGAGAGCTAAACCCACTCCTTCAAGATTTTGGTTTGGCGGTTCATCCACCAATGCTTTATATGGGGTATGTTGGATTAGCAGTTCCATTTGCCTTTGTATTAGCTGCTTTAATCAGAGGCCAGTTAGATAGTACTTGGCTTAGATGGACAAGGCCATGGGCATTAGTTTCATGGGCTTTTTTAACGGTTGGAATAACACTTGGAAGTTGGTGGGCGTATTACGAACTTGGCTGGGGAGGATGGTGGTTCTGGGACCCGGTAGAGAATGCATCCTTTATGCCATGGCTAGTTGCAACAGCGCTTATTCACTCATTAAGCGTAAGTGAAAAGAGAGGCGCATTTAGGCAGTGGACTGTGCTGCTAGCTATTGGCGGTTTCTCATTAAGTTTGCTAGGGGCATTTTTAGTTCGCTCTGGCGTATTAACTTCTGTCCATACTTTTGCAACAGATCCAACCAGAGGACTGTTTATTTTGCTATTTTTATTTATTGTTATTGGCGGCTCTTTGGTGTTGTTCACGTGGCGCTCTCACTTACTGCAAAAGAGCAATCAATTTTCTTTGCTGTCAAGAGAGACTGGGCTTTTAATAAATAATATCTTACTCATTACGGCAATGTTTACAGTTCTTTTGGGGACGCTTTACCCGTTAATTCTTGATACATTAAATCTTGGAAAAATATCAGTGGGCGCGCCTTATTTCAATGCGGTTTTTGTGCCAATTATGATTCCTGGAGTTATCGCATTAGCCATCTTCCCTTTTGTCCGCTGGAAGAAAGATAGCGTATCTCGATTAACTTCATTGCTTCGGTTTAATTGGATTGGTATTTCTTTACTAATCTTGCTAGCAAGGTTTGTAATTACCAACAATATTTATGTGTTAATCGCAATTGGGCTGTTTATCTGGGTGACCTTTCATGTCATTATTTTATTAGCGAAAAGAATTAGGACAAAATCAAAATTTTCATTTGCATTTATAGGGATGATAGTTGCCCATCTTGGAATTGCAGTATTTGTCCTTGGAGCGACAGTAACGACCCAACTGGGAATTGAAAAAGATATAAAAATGAGTGTTGGAGAATCTCAAAATATTGCAGGCTATGATTTTGTTTTTAATGGTGTTAAGCCGCATACAAAAGATAATTATTCAGGCTTTATTGGTGACATTAGTGTTTATAGAGGCGCCAACAAAATTGCACAGCTTGCCCCTGAGAAGAGATATTACCAAAGCGGAATGCCGATGACTGAAGCGTCAATTGATCCATCATTAGCTAGAGACCTTTATGTAGCGATAGGAGAGGAGTTAGGAGGAGGCGCCTGGAGTGTAAGGGTTTATTATAAGCCACTGGTCAGGTGGATATGGCTAGGCGGACTGATGATTGCGCTAGGCGCTTTCTTTGCTGCAATTGACCGGCGTTATTTTGTGAGGACTAAGCCATGATTTTAAGCTGGCAATTTATTTTAATGATCGTTTTATCAAGTCTATTTTTAGCTTGGTTTCTTTATAGACCAGTCAAATTAAGCCTTAGTGACGATGATTCAAATATAGCAATTAACAAACAAAGGCAAGTAGAGCTTGAAATAGATCTAAGCCAAGGACATATTGAGAGCGCTCAATATCAAGAAGCTGAGTCAGAAATCATTAGCACTTTAGCTTCAGAGCTAAAAACCAGTCCAGCAAAAAATATAACTATTGAGCCATTAAAATGGATAATTTTGATGGCTTTATTAATTGGAATTTTATCTTTGCTAGTTTATTCTCAGCTGGCTCCAAAAATAATTCCAAATTCTGATGCTGCTCTAACCGAGCCTATGACTATGGTTGAGAGTATTGAAAAATTACAGGACTATTTAATAGAAAATCCAAATGATTTTCAAGCCTTAAAGATGCTGGGTCTAGCCCAAGTTGGAACAGGCAATATTGATGAATCGATTCAATCTTTTGAGGAGGCTTTTGTAATAAATCCAAATGACATTGATTTACTTCTTCAGTATGCGAGCGCTATAGCTGCGAATCAAGATGGTATGTTTTATGGTAAGTCTAAAACTTTAATTGAAAAGGCTCTAAGTCTTGATCCTCAGTCAATTCAGGCACTGTATTTTGCAGGCATTGTTTCAGCCCATCAATCTGACCTAGATGGGGCAATAGGTTACTGGCAAAAAGCTTTATATCTTATGCCAGACAATCACCCTGACAGAAATATTATCGAAGAGGCTCTCAGTACGGTATTAAATTTACAAGTAAAATAGCAATCATGAGTCAAACATTAGAATTAGCAAAATCACTTATAAATAGGCCTTCTGTAACTCCTTATGATAAGGGCTGTCAAGCTATTATGATTGATCGTCTTGAAAAAATTGGATTTAAGATTCACCCTCTTAAATTTGGAGATGTTGATAATTTTTGGGCTACTCATGGAAACACTGGCCCAATCTTTTCTTTTGCGGGCCATACTGATGTCGTTCCTGCTGGAGATGATGGTGCTTGGAAAACGCCACCTTTCGAGCCAACAGTAAAAGATGGACTCTTATTTGGAAGGGGCGCGGCTGATATGAAAGGGGGTTTGGCTTCGATGGTTGTGGCAACAGAAAATTTTATTGAAAAAAACCCTAACCACAAAGGGACTCTAGCATTTTTAATTACCTCCGATGAGGAGGGAGTTGCAGTTAATGGGACGGTTAAAGTGATGGATTATCTTAAAAGCCTTGATCAGAAGATAGATTATTGTTTGCTTGGAGAACCATCATCTACTTCAGTGCTTGGAGATGTTATAAAAAATGGAAGAAGGGGCTCACTAAATGGCCTTTTAACTATAAAAGGTAAGCAAGGGCATATTGCATATCCACATCTTGCAGAGAATCCTAATCATCTTATGACTTCAGCGCTCAATGATTTATGTCAGCAGCAATGGGACAATGGCAATGATTACTTCCCAGCGACTTCATTTCAAATTTCAAATATCCATTCTGGCTCGAGAGTAACTAATGTAATACCTGGTGAAGTAGAAATAATGTTTAACTTTAGGTATTCAACAGAAACTACAAAAGAAGAGCTTCAGAAAAAAGTAAATGCTATTTTAAATAGTCATAAACTTAATTATTCTATTGATTGGTCACATTCAGGCTACCCATTTTTAACTCCACAAGGAGTCTTAGTCTCTGCATGTATTGATGCAATTGAAAAAATTAAATCGATTAAGCCAGAACTTTCAACCTCTGGAGGCACTTCCGATGGTCGATTTATTGCACAAAAAGGAACCCAGGTAGTTGAACTTGGACCTATTAACGCAACAATTCATCAGATCAATGAATCAGTTTTGGTTCAAGACTTAGATGATCTAACCAAAATTTACTCACAAATTTTAACTAATCTATTGGCCTAGCCTTGTTATCAATAATGCTACAGGTTAATAAATGAAATTCGAAATTATCACTCTTTTCCCTGAAATGTTTTCTGCAATTAAAGAGGAGGGCGTTATTGCAAGAGCAATTAAGAAGTCAATTATCTCAATTAATGAATGGCAACTTCGAGACTTCAGCTCTAATAAATACAAAAATATTGATGATAAGCCCTATGGTGGTGGCGGTGGAATGGTAATGCAAGTAAAACCAATCAGGGATTGTATTGCCAAGATTAAAGAGCAAGCACCAGAAACCAAAGTCATTTATTTGTCACCTCAAGGTCAAAAATTAAACCAAAGTTTAGTTGAAAAATTATCATCCTTTGATTCATTAACTTTACTTTGTGGCCGATATGAGGGGGTTGATGAGAGAATTATAGAAAATGATATTGACTACGAAGTTTCAATTGGAGACTACATTATTAGTGGTGGTGAATTAGCAGCTATGGTATTAATTGATTCTGTAAGTCGTCGTATATCTAATGTTTTAGGAAATGAATGCTCCTTAAAGGACTCATTTACTGACAATTTACTTGATTATCCCCACTATACAAGACCAGAAACTATTGATGGCCAAACTGTTCCAGGTGTTTTATTAAGTGGAAATCAAGCTAAAATAGAAGCGTGGCGTAATGAGCAATCAATTGAAAAAACTAATCAAAAAAGACCCGACCTTATAATCAAGTAAGTCTGTTATGATAAAGTCGCTAGTAGAATTGTTATTACTAGGCCAATCGTATATAATTTCAGCTATATTTTGAATCAATCTCTACATGAATAAAAATCACTCTTTTATAGGCTCAAATGTTGCATTAATTACTCCAATGTTTGCTGATGGAGCTGTTGACTATGAGGCTCTTAATCATTTAATTGACTTCCATATTGATTCAGGAACAAGTTCAATTGTTGCTGTTGGAACTACTGGCGAGTCTGCAACAGTTGGCGTAAAGGAGCATCTAAAAATAATAGGCCATACAGTAAAGTATGCTGCGAAAAGGATTCCAATTATTGCAGGTACAGGAGCTAATTCAACATCTGAAGCTGTTGAGCTTACTCAAGAAGCGCTAAATTTAGGCGCCGATGCTTGTTTACTGGTTACACCATATTATAATAAGCCTACTCAAGAAGGATTATTTCAGCACTATAAATTAATAGCAGAAAGTGTTAATATCGATCAAATTCTTTACAATGTCCCTGGCAGAACTGCAGTTGATATGTCTGTTGATATAACTTGTAGGTTATCTGAAATTCCTAATATTATTGGAATTAAAGATGCAACTGGAGATCTTTCAATCATAAAGCAGTTAGTTGCAAAGTGCCCTAAGGACTTCTTGTTATTAACTGGAGATGATGCCACAGCTGTTGA
>JACNFO010000035.1 GCA_014384565.1 Candidatus Pseudothioglobus aerophilus | reverse complement strand
TTAATCAATAAAAGGAGAATGAATATGAGCGATGGAGAGACTCAAGATTCAGAATTAATTTACGAGCTAGAGGCGAATCCGCCAACCGCTGAAAAATTCTTTGCAGCACTGCAACACGTGCTTGCAAGCTTTGTAGGCGTCATAACCCCAACCTTAATCATTGGTGGTGCACTTGGACTAGGCGAACAGATACCTTATCTTATAAGTATGGCACTTATGGTTTCCGGTGTTGGAACAATTATTCAAGCAAAAAAACCAATGAATATTGGTGCTGGAATGATCTGCGTTCAAGGAACAAGTTTTGCGTTTCTTAGCTCTGTTCTTGCGGCTGGCTTTCTTGCGAAAGCTCAAGGTGGTGGGCCAGATGAAATTCTTGCAATGATAATGGGTGTGTGTTTCTTAGGAGCGTTTATAGAGATTGGCTTAAGTCAGTTTTTACCGCAACTTAGAAAACTAATCACTCCTATTGTAACGGGAACAGTCATTACTATTATTGGTATCAGTCTTATTAAGGTTGGTTTAACGGATCTTGGTGGTGGCCAGTGGCTGCTAGATAATAAGCCAGAGTTTTGGGGTTCTTTAACTAATATAGCTCTAGGATTCATAGTGATGATTTCAATCATTATATTGAATCGTTCTAACAATCAGTGGATACGTTTATCATCGATCGTTATTGGACTGGTTATTGGATTTGTTGTAGCAGCAGTTTTGGGTAAGATTAGTTTCAGCTCATTGTTCGCTGTTCAACAAGTTATAAGCATACCTATACCTTTTAAGTATGGCTTTGATTTTGATATTATTGCCTTTATACCTATTGCGTTAATTTACATAATTACCACAATAGAATCTTCTGGTGATATTACTGCTAACTGCATGATATCAAAACAAGAGATCAAGGGTGAAGGTTACTTAACTCGAATCAAAAACGGTGTTCTTGGTGACGGCGTTAATTCAGCAATTGCTGCTGCTTTTAATACCTTCCCTAATACAACGTTTAGCCAAAACAATGGCGTAATTCAGTTAACTGGTATTGCAAGTAGGCATGTAGGAGTTTGGATTGGAATAATTCTTGTTATTATGGGCCTATTCCCTCATGTAGGATCAATCCTTAGAGCACTGCCAGCTTCTGTTTTAGGCGGCGCTACAATCGTAATGTTCGGAACTGTTGCGGTAGCAGGAATCAAGATTCTTTCAACAGTAAATATGAATCGTCGTAATATGCTTATACTAGCTGTTTCTTTTGGCATGGGTCTAGGTGTTCTACTAGTCCCTCAGTTTGCAGGAGCTCTAGCTAGTAATATAGGCGGTACATTTGGAAAGCTTATGGGAAGTATTTTTAGTTCAGCAATCACCACTGGCGGTATAACTGTTCTGATTATGACAGCTCTTATGGGCGAAAAAGTAGAAGACTAGTATAGTTTTCTTAATAAAAAAAGGCAGCTTAAGCTGCCTTTTTTTATGGCTGCAATCAAACCTATCAATACATTTAATTAAGACCTCTTTTGACACTTAAATATAACTGAATTAGTAGAATTCATAATGTAATTTGTACCAATATTAGAAACACCCACTTAAATATGTATGGTATATTTCGTTTTGTTATAATAAATTTTATTGAATTAAGCTCAATTTAAGCTTTATACAAAGCCTTCAACAGGCAGTTTGAATAAAACCTAAAAGTTTAATATAATGTAATTCTTTAGTAACTAAAAAAGACGGTTAAACCCGCCTCTTGGTGTTTATTTTTGTTAAAAAAAAGTGTTTATCTATGAGTAATAAAGAACCGCTAGTAAAATTTGAAAATGTGCAAAAAAGTTATGATGGTGAAATACTTGTTGTTAAAGACTTCAATTTAGACGTCGCACCAGGCGAGTTTGTCACAATGCTTGGGCCATCTGGTTCTGGAAAAACGACCTGCCTAATGATGCTCGCAGGATTTGAGCCAACAACTAATGGCACAATTTATTTAAAAGGAAAGCCAATTAACAATGTCCCACCTCACAAACGCGGCATTGGTATGGTATTTCAAAACTACGCCCTCTTCCCGCACATGACAGTTGCTGAAAATTTAGCATTCCCTCTTGAAGTTCGTAAATTTGGTAAAGCTGAAAGAGAAGCTAAGGTTAATCGCGCTCTTGATATGGTCCAGCTTGGTGAATTTGGCCAAAGACGCCCAATGCAGCTATCAGGCGGTCAGCAGCAGCGCGTTGCTGTAGCGAGATCTCTTGTATTTGATCCTGATTTAGTTTTAATGGATGAGCCCTTAGGCGCTCTAGATAAAAACCTAAGAGAGCAGATGCAGTACGAAATTAAGCACCTTCATGAAAGCCTTGGATTAACAGTGGTCTACGTAACGCATGACCAAACTGAAGCGCTAACAATGTCGAACCGAATTGCAGTATTTAATGATGGTGTGGTTCTTCAGTGCTCTTCCCCAGAAGATCTTTATGAAAAACCTGAAAACTCATTCGTTGCTAACTTTATTGGTGAAAATAATCGCCTTACGGGAACTGTCGAGGCCATTAAAGGAAATACAGCCACAGTAAAAACAGACTCTGGAGATGTCGTTATCGCCACCAAGGTTAATGTTGGTAAGGTCGGTGATCGCGCCACATTATCACTAAGACCAGAGCGCATCATGGTTGCGCCAAAGAAAGGAAAAACGCCAAACACATATTCAGCCAAGGTAGAAGAACTTATCTATCATGGCGACCATATTCGCACGCGCTTTAGTGTGTGTGGACACGACGATTTTATCGTCAAAATTCCTAATTCGATTGATAATGTTGACCTCAAAAAAGGTAAACAAGTTGATATTGGTTGGATGTTGGAAGATTGTCTTGCTTTAGATGGTTAGAGCTTAGACTTAACTTTAGGAGAAATATATGAAAAATGTAATAACAAAAACCCTGGTTGCCGGTGCTATTTCAACAGCGATGTTGGCTGGTGCAGTCCAAGCAGAAGTAACTTTTGTTTCTTGGGGTGGTGGCTATTCAGCTTCACAACAAAAAGCTTACGTTGACACTTACTCAAGTGGAGATGTAAATATGATTAGTTACAATGGTGGATTGGGTGAGGTTCGTGCTCAAGTTGAATCTGGCAGTGTTCAGTGGGATATCGTCGACGTACTTGCATCGGATGCTCGTATTGGTTGTGATGAGGGTCTTTTCGAAGAGCTAGATCGTAGCATGTTCCTACCTTCGCCTACTGGCGTTGCAATGGATGATGATACGATGGTACCTGTTCCAAATGATTGCGTAGTTCCGCAAATTTGGTGGTCATACGTACCTTTCCATAAGGCTGACGCTTTCTCAGGTGATCAACCATCAACTATGCAAGACTTCTTTGACGTAGAAAAATTCCCAGGCAAGCGTGGTATTCATACTTGGGCTTCTGCAATAACAGAGATGGCATTGTATGCTGACGGTGTTGCTATTGATGACATCTATGATGTATTAGGTACTCAAGCAGGACAAGATCGTGCTTTTGCTAAACTTGATACAATCAAAGATCACGTAGTATTTTGGTCTGCAGGTTCAAAGCCACTTGATCTAGTTAATTCTGGTGAAGTTTCTATGTCACTAGCTTATAACGGCCGTGTCGGTGGTGCTGTTCTAAATGATGGCGCTGACTATGTAACTGTATGGGATGGACAAGTACTTGAAGAGGAATGGTTAGTTCTTCTTAAAGGTGCTCCAAACCGTGCTGCAGCGATGCACTTCTTAGTACATGCTTCTAGCTCTCAGGCGCAAGCAGATCAAGCTAAATGGATCAACTATGGTCCTATGCGTACATCTGGTCTTGATATTATGCAAGCGGGTGAGCCATGGTTTAATACTGGTGTAGACATCATGGAGCATATGCCAAATACTGATGAGCATATGTCAGGTGGTATTCTTGCCAATCCTGATTTCTGGGCAGATAGTGGTCAAGCAATAAACGATCGCTATGCAGCTTGGATGGCTAAGTAATTAGCTAACCAACAAACGAGTTTAATTAGTCTCGTTTAATAAGGCAGGTCGGTTTTTTTACCGACCTGTTTTTATTTTTTTAAAAATTAACAAACAAGTTATAGATTTAATAAAGATTTTATGAGTGATACTTCGATAACAAATTCTCAAGAACCATTACTAACAAATGATGGTGTACCGCTTAAGGAGAGCTTACGTAAATCTTTACGTAGAACAAAAATTCGCTCTTTTCTGTTAATTCTAGCACCACTATCATTCTTATTATTTATGTTTGTGACGCCAATAGGCTCGCTTCTATCAAGAAGTATTGATGACATCCAAATTAACAATGTATTTCCACAGACATTTGCTCAGTATGAACAATGGGAAGATAAATCCCAACTCCCTAGTGAAGAAATGTTTGCCGCAGTGATCAATGATATTAGAGTCACTATAAAAATTAAAGACAGTGAAGGTAATCTTATTGGCAAGAATTTACTTGGTAGATCTGGCACTCGAATGACTTATGAGTACTCTGGGTGGAAAAGTTTAATAAGTAAAACAGTTAAAGAAGCCCTAAAGGTTGATAAAAAATCAAAGGAAGATGTTAAACCTTTTAAGTGGGAAGCGCCCTACAAAGAAAAGATGATTAAAAGAGATAAGCGCTGGGCTAAGGTTGAGTTCTGGCAGTCATTAGGGGCAATGAAAGACCCCTACACAATGGGCTATTATCTCAATGCTGTCGACCTAAAATATGACGCCAACAAAAATATCGTTCAGAAGGAAGAGTATTTAAAAATTTATAATACGATCTGGGTTAGAACTCTCAAAGTAAGTTTAATGGTGACGCTTTTTTGTTTACTGCTCGCCTACCCAGTCGCCTATTTACTGGCAACACTTCCAATGAGGACCTCAAATCTATTAATGATATGTGTGTTAATGCCTTTTTGGACATCACTCTTAGTAAGAATTGTTGCTTGGATGATTATGCTTCAGCAAAATGGCGTTGTGAATGACACCCTAATAAACATCCTGCCCTGCTTTGAAGGAATGGTGAACCTACCATTTTTTGGTGCCACCAATATTGATCTCTGTTTTAGTGATGAAGATCGAATACCTATGATGTACAACTTTACTGGAACCATTATTGTAATGACGCAGGTACTTCTGCCATTCATGATTTTGCCAATCTATAGCGTCATGAAGGGCATACCGCCAAGCTACATGAAAGCCGCTCAAAACCTTGGGGCTACGCCAACGTGGGCTTTTATTCGGGTTTATATGCCGCAATCTGTTCCTGGTATTGGCGCAGGCTGTATATTAGTATTTATTGTCGCTATTGGTTACTACATCACACCAGAGCTTGTTGGTGGTAAAGATGGAATAATGATTGGTAACTTTGTTGCGCGTGAAATGCAAAGAACATTGAATTGGGGTCTTGCTGCTGCAATGGGAGCAATTCTTCTAGCTGCAGTTTTGATTCTATATTGGGCATACGACAGACTGATTGGCCTTGATAATTTAAAAATGGGTTAGCAATGAAATTTCCTTCATACACAACACCTCGAGAAAAACTATGGCACTATACTTATAGAATATTTTGTGGGCTTGTATTATTTTTCTTAGTAGCACCGCTCATTGTTGTTATTCCACTATCATTTAACAATTCAGTTTTCCTTCAATTTGCACCGGAAATGAAATTTTTTAGTTTTGAGACCTGGTCCTTTAACTTTGATGGCTATGGAACTCGCTGGTACAAAGAGCTATTTGGTATTTGTTCTGCCAATTCAGGAACAACAGTGTGCACAGATAGGTGGATGATTGGCTTTAAAAATAGTGCTATCATTGCAATTTTTGCAACTTTCTTCGCCAGTGTCTTAGGCACGCTCGCAGCACTTGGACTGTCTAATCGACATATGCCGTTTAATCGTTTAATAATGGCGCTTATGATTTCTCCAATGATTGTTCCGCTTATCATTACTGCTGCTGGAATGTTTTTCTTTTTTGCGAAAGTAAACCTTGTTGCAACCTTACCAGGCCTTATTATTGCCCATACTATTTTGGGAATACCCTTCGTTGTCATAACAGTTACCGCTTCACTATCTGGATTTGATAACAACCTACTTCGCGCAGCTTCAAGCTTAGGGGGAACACCGCTAAGAAATTTTTTCAAAGTTCAAGCGCCACTAATTGCGCCAGGGGTTATAGCAGGTGGACTATTTGCATTTATTACCTCATTTGATGAGGTCGTTATTGTGCTCTTTGTTGGTGGCCCGGATCAGTACACGCTTCCAAGACAGATGTGGTCAGGAATTCGTAATGAGATAAGTCCAACAATTCTTGCCGCTGCTACTATTCTAGTAATTTTCTCTATTGTATTACTTTCCACACTTGAAATGCTTCGCCGTCGCTCTGAAAAGATCCGAGGCATAACCCCTCACTAAAGCTTTTAATTTTTATCACATTGATGATTCTTAATGTATAGTCTCATTAATGGAAAAACGTACCCCTTTAGATAAGAATAAACAATCCTTAGTTATTATTTCATGCCTATTAATTACTTTTTGTATGGGCTCTATTCATGCATTTAGTACTCTAATAGAAAACATTGAATTACAAATCAATGCAGGAAGAATGGCATCAAGCCTTATCTACTCAACCGGGCTAATCAGCGTAACAGTTGCTGTATTTTTTGGATCCACCCTATATCGTAAACTGTCTCCATCATTGATCATCGTTTTAATAGCAATATTACCCTTAATTGGCGTCCTTATATCAAATACAGGTAGTTGGATTGGGTGGATAGTTGGCTATGGCTTTTGCTTTGGGTTTGCAAGTGGCCTAGGATATGGATTTTCACTGTATGCAGCCTCCTCTGTAACCTCAAGTCAAAAACTGGGTCTAGTACTAGGTGCTGTATCAGCATCCTATGCATTCGGTGCTGTTATTTTCTCGATGCTTTACCCACTACTTTTTAGTTATTTTGACTTTAAAGCTGGCTACATGATTGGCGTTTCAATACTATCCATTGTTATTATTATTAGTTTAATTCTTTTTCGATTAGCAAAAAAAGACTTAACTGCAAAAACAAAATCCATTGGCAAAAATCAAAGTATTAAAGGAAAAATTATTAAGCTATGGCTGGCCTTTTTCCTTGGTGTTTTTGCTGGCCTTATGACAATAGGTCATGCAGTGCCAATTATTAAAGCATCAGGAGGGTCATCTGAAATTGCAATAACTGCTATTTCTCTAATGGCTCTTGGAAGTGGAATTGCCGGCATATATGCTGGCTGGCTTGCAGATCGATTTGGTTGCAAGCGTCCTATTTTAGTAATTTTGACTATAAGCTCTCTCGCCCTATTAAGCCTTTCAACATTTACAAGTATTAATCTAATGTTAATATTTTTGACTCTTATCGCTTCTCTTTATGGAGCCTTAATTGCAATTTATCCAACCTTAGTGAATCACGTATTTGGACCTGATTACTCAGCTTGGGTCTATGGAAGAATTTTTACCGCATGGGGAGCAGCGGGCTTAGTGTCGCCTTCTCTTGCCGGCTGGTTATTTGATCAATATAATAACTACAATTCATCATTATTTTTTGCCTTCATTTTATCCATTTTTGCTGGATTAATCATTTGGAGTCTCAAATATGACGTTAATGGTGCAACACATTAACTATTAAAGAGTTCTCCAAAAAAATGACGATCCAGAATATAATAAAACATATTTATTACTTAAATCTATCATCATGAAAAAACATATTATTTCCACCAATAAGGCCCCTGCTGCAGTAGGAACATACTCTCAAGCTGTTGCTGTTACCGGCGGAACTACGATCTATCTTTCAGGGCAAATTCCTTTGGTTCCTGAAACAATGGAAGTAGTGGAAGGTGGCATTGAAGAGCAAATTCACCAAGTATTTAAGAATTTATTAGCCATGTGTCAAGAATCAAAAGGCAGCTTAAGCGATATCGTTAAACTTAACATTTTCTTAACAGACCTAAGTAATTTTGCTACATTAAATGAAATTATGGCGACCTACTTTACAGAGCCCTATCCAGCCAGAGCAGCTATTGGTGTAAACGAACTCCCAAAAGGTGTGAGCGTTGAAATGGATGGCGTAATGGTAACTGACTCAGACTCCTACAGTTTCTAATTTTATGCCTTCACTCTCTGATCCAATTATTTCGATTAGTGGATTAGGACAGAAGACTGCAGATAGGTTAAACCAACTAGGGATCCATACGCTTGAACACTTACTGTTTCACTTGCCGAGTCGTTATCAAGACAAAACAACCATCACGCAACTTTCCAGTGCAAGCGTTACAGATGAAATCCTAATTGAAGTAACGATTGATAGAATTGAAGTCATTCCTGCAAGGCAAAGACAGCTTCTTTGTTACTTATCGGACAATCAAAACCAAAGAGTTCTATTACGATTTTTTCATTTTACGCAGTACCAAAAGCAGGCACTTATTCGCGGTGAGACTATACAGTGCTTTGGTGAAATAAAAATCGGCCGCCAAGGCCTTGAAATGCATCACCCTGAATATCGAATTATTTCGCAAGATCAAAAGCCACTCCTTGAGTCAACCTTAACACCGGTTTATCCTCTGTGCGCCGGCGTTAGTCAAAATAAAATGAAACAATGGGTAAATAATGCTTTAGACGTCTTAAAAGCAAACGTAATTGATGATTATTTTGAAAAGATAACACAAAGTACGATGCCAAGCTTAAAAGATTCTTTATTCTTACTTCATCACCCTAATAAAAATGAAGATTTATCAAAAATTGAAGCCTTTACTCACATTTCTCAGCAGAGATTAATAATTGAAGAGCTGGCAGCCCACCAACTCAGTCTTTTGAAAATTAAAGAAGCAAGAAAAAGTAAAGAATCAAAAAAAATTTCTATTAAAAATGCATTGAGCAATAAACTTCTAAGCTCACTGGAGTTTGATCTAACTTCCGCTCAATCTCGATGCATTAGCCAAATTAATGAGGACCTATCAAGCTCTGAGCCAATGCATAGATTACTTCAGGGTGATGTAGGTTCTGGAAAAACAATCGTTGCAGTGTTTGCACTTCTTCAAGCAGCTGAAAATAATTTCCAAACTGCCGTAATGGCGCCAACTGAAATTCTAGCTCGACAGCATCTTCAAAATTTTAGTAACTACCTTACCCCACTTGGTATTCAAATTGCTTTTCTGTCAGGCTCTCAAAATACTCAAGAAAGAAAAGATAACTTAAGTCTTATAGAAAATGGAAAAGCAAAAGTTATTATTGGCACTCATGCATTATTTCAAGAAAATGTTTACTTTGAGGATTTAGCATTAGTGATCATTGATGAGCAGCACAAGTTTGGAGTTCATCAGAGACTATCACTTTCTAAGAAAGCCAGCTTAACACCTCATCAATTAGTCATGACCGCTACGCCAATCCCCAGATCATTGACAATGAGTGCTTACGCTGACTTAGATACTTCAATTATTGATGAGCTTCCTCCAGGTCGCCAAACAATTGAAACTGTTGCACTAAGTAACGCTCGAAGGGATGAATTAATTACCAAAATTGAACAAATTTCAAAGGAAGGACGTCAAATTTATTGGGTGTGTACTTTAATTGAAGAGTCAGAAGCACTTCGAGCGGAGTCCGCTGAAAAAACATTTACATATCTCACAGATAACCTTAGAGATCTAAAAGTTGTAATGATTCATGGGCGCTTAACAAAGTCAGAAAAAGAAATTATTATGTCAGATTTTTCTTCAGGAAAAACCAACCTTCTCGTTGCTACAACTGTAATTGAGGTTGGAGTCAATGTCCCTAATGCAAGTCTGATGATTGTTGAGAATGCAGAGCGTCTTGGTCTGGCTCAACTTCATCAACTGAGGGGCCGGGTTGGAAGAGGCTCTGAAAAAAGTGCTTGTGTCTTACTGTATCAATCACCCCTTAGTCAAACAGCCAAAGAAAGGCTTGATATTCTTCGTCAGAGTAATGATGGATTTTTGATTGCTCAAAAAGATCTAGAGCTGCGAGGTCCGGGTGAAATTTTAGGGACACAGCAAACGGGTATTGCATCAATGAAAATTGCAGATATTGTTAGAGATTCTTATCTACTAAAGCAGGTGGGATACTACTCATCAAAAATGCTAGAAGCAGAGCATACTAGTCAAAATGCTCTAATGACGCGCTGGATTGATGAAGAGAAAACTCACTATTTCGATGCCTAATGTCCTCTAGAACTCATTAAAATTAAAGAGTCTTGTAAAATACCTAACCTATGTTCAATCCAGATAAGTTTCAGTGGCGAATTTTTAATCCTCAAGAAGGGGTGCCTGAGCATGTCTGCAACTGGCTACTGGATGGCCAATCTTTAACGGCCAAGCTGAGAGATAAATACGAAGATTTCAAAGTTAATGTGCTCTCTCAAGAGCAAGATAATCCCTATGATTGTGAATTAAAGCTTCTCGCAGCTAGTAATAATCAGACTTTTATTGTAAGAGAAGTTGAGCTTATTGGATCTCAAAGACCCGTTGTTATTGCGCGCTCATTAATCCCGTTGACAGCAGATACAAGTGAAATTCTAAAAATTGGAGCCAAGCCATTGGGAGAAATTTTATTTAATGATCCTGAGATTAAACGTGGTCATCTTGAAGTTGGAAGTTTCAATAAATCATGGGCCAGGCGTTCAACTTTTAAAATTGGGAAAACCAAATTACTTGTTTCTGAAATTTTTTTGGAGTCACTTTATGCGTGATAAATTGTTTAACAGTATTGTTGATATAGCTGATTTTCGTTTCGATGCAGATGTGGTTAAGGTATTTGATGATATGGTTAGAAGATCTGTTCCTGGATATGACTCTATGATTCAAATGGTTGGCCTTGTCGCTAGAA
Source organism: Candidatus Pseudothioglobus aerophilus (assembly GCA_014384565.1). GTDB lineage: Bacteria > Pseudomonadota > Gammaproteobacteria > PS1 > Pseudothioglobaceae > Pseudothioglobus > Pseudothioglobus aerophilus. Next base: position 58,274 of record JACNFO010000035.1, on the reverse strand, counting down.
TGTATGGGCAAGATAATACTAACTATTATGATCTTGGCTCGTCGACAGGAGCAATATCACTTGCGCTAGCACTAAATAATAAAAATAAAAATAATACATTTATTGCTATTGATAATTCAGTTGAAATGGTCAAAAAATGTCGAGCAAACTTATCGAATAAAATTGATAACTTGCAAGTGCTTTGTTCAGACATTACTGACACCAAAATCAATGATGCATCTATTGTTGTTTTGAACTTAACGCTGCAGTTTATTGATATTGGAGCAAGAGCAGCGCTTTTAAAAAAAATATATGACGGCCTAAACCCTGGAGGCGTATTAATAATTAGTGAAAAGATACACTTTGAAGATCCTGAAACACAAGATCATATTACAAAGCTTCACTTAGATTTTAAAAGAGAAAATGGCTATAGCGAGCTCGAAATTGCAAACAAACGACAAGCGATTGAAAACGTGATGATTACTGAAACTAAAAAAACTCACATTGACCGACTAAGAGATTGTGGCTTTGTGGAGACTAGCTGCTACTTTCAGTGCCTCAACTTTGTATCATTTTTATCTGTAAAATAAACTTCGTTTAATCAGCTTTAAATTAGGTTTTTCTATGTTACTAATGATCGACAACTACGATTCATTTACTTATAACTTGGTTCAGTATTTTGGTGAACTTGGTCAAGAAGTTGTCGTCTATAGAAATGATGAAATCTCTATTAATGAGATTGAAAGTTTAAACCCTAACTACATCGTAATATCGCCAGGCCCATGCACTCCAAATGAAGCTGGAATTTCTTTAGAGCTAATCAACAAGTTTGCTGGGAAGTTTCCTATACTAGGCGTATGCTTAGGTTTTCAGGCTATTGTTCAATCATTTGGTGGAAATATTATTGGCGCCCAGAAGATTATGCATGGTAAAGTTTCACCTGTGCATCACACCTCTAAGGGCCTTTTTAAAGGCCTTAAAAATCCTTTAAATGCAACTCGTTACCACTCACTAGTTGCTGAAAAGACGACCTTACCAGATTGCTTTGAAGTAACCGCTTGGACTAATACAGAGTCTGGAGATATGGAAGAAATAATGGGTGTTCGTCATAACTCTTACCCAATTGAAGGTGTCCAATTTCATCCTGAATCTATTCTCACAGAACATGGACATCAAATGCTTAATACTTTTTTACAGGACAATCAATAATCATGGAATTAATTCAATTTTTACAAGGTGAGCTTTTACTCACTGGAACCTTACTTGCTCTTATTATTCTTCTTATAGTTAACATCTATGGAGACAAGTTTAGAAAATATGCAGTAGTTGATACCAATGCCGCTGTTTCTTTGATGGATGATGATGAACTGATCATTTTAGATGTGCGAGAAGAAAAAGAACGCTCTTCTGGATTTATTAATAATGACATTAATATCCCTATGAGCCAAGTTAAAAATAAAATGGGCTCACTTGATAAATCAAAAAATATACTTGTCTATTGTAAAAGTGGCACTCGATCTGATCAAATTTCAGGCTTTCTCTCTAAAAATGAATTTCAAAATGTATCTAGCCTTAAAGGTGGCTTTAATGCTTGGCAAAAAGCTGAATTACCAATTCAAAAATAACTAGTATGAAAAAATCTTTAGCGATTATTGGAGCTGGTGCATGGGGAAGCGCCCTTGCAATTGCTTTAAGTGAAAAATTTGATAAAATTTTTCTAATTACAAAAGATAAAGCAAACACTAAGGGTCTAGGTAATCAGCATGAAGCACTATCCGTCCCGTTTAACTCTAACATCTCTATAGGCAGCAGCTTTAAGGTTATCGAGGACTCGCAAGCTGTTCTTATTGCAACCCCAAGTTCATCATTTAATAGCGTACTTAAAAGCCTCAGCCCTCATGTAAAAAGTAAACCCATTGCTTGGGTAACAAAAGGGTTTGATCCAGACAATGGACAACTCCTTCACGAATCGTTTAGTCAAAAATTTCCTGGTCATTATCCCTGCGCAATATCTGGTCCAACTTTTGCCGCTGAAATTGTTGAAAAAAAACCTGCAGCCATAGTCGTTGCCTCTCAAGATAAAATGACAAGAGATTTTTGGGCTGAAACAATACAAACTAGTAATTTACGGGCTTATACAAATTCTGATATAGTTGGTGTTCAAGTTGGTGGCTCAGTAAAAAATATTCTAGCAATTGCTGCCGGAATTGCAAATGGACTTGGTTTTGGTGCAAATACACAAGCCGCTCTGATTACAAGAGGCTTGGCCGAAATGACTCGACTAGGCGAAGCTCTAGGAGCAGATAAGGTTACGTTCCAAGGACTCTCTGGAATGGGTGATTTAGTTCTCACCTGCTCGGATGATTTATCTAGAAATCGTCGTTTTGGTAAAGAACTGGCTAATAATATACCTACCGATAAAGCTCTAAAAAATATCAATGCTACAGTTGAAGGGTTTAAAGCTTTAGAGCTGGTAATAATGATTGCAAATAACCATCAAATCGAAATGCCAATTTGCGAGCAAGTTCTTGCGGTAACTGAAGGTAGGACCACTCCCAGGGAGGCTGTTAATGAGCTCCTTTTAAGAAAGCCTAGCGAAGAGTAACCCAATTCAAATAAAACCCTTAAGGCGTGACTAAAAATGAGCCTAATTAACAGAAAAATTTCTAGTACTGAAAATATTCAGAAGCAAGACTTACGTCTCCTGCTTCAATTAGCGCCCTTTTTAAGACCCTATAAAAAAATTGCCTTAATTGCTATTATTGCGCTCATTTTTAGTTCATTGGCATTTTTATTATTTGGACAAGGCATTAAATTATTTATAGATGAGGGGATTTATACGCTTGATAATAAAGCAATGCTTCTCATTGCCGTAGTTTTAATCATCATGGTAGTCGCTACCTTTATACGCTTTTACTTCGTCTCATGGATTGGTGAAAGAGTCAGTAATGATGTTCGCCTAGCAGTATTTAATCACTTACTTACTCTTCACCCTCATTATTTTGAAGTAAACCGAAGCGGAGAAATAAATGCGCGATTAACAACTGACACGACTTTGCTTCAATCTATTTTTGGTTTCTCAATCTCAATGGCCCTGAGTAGCGTCCTTCTATTTTTTGGCGGGCTCACAATGATGATTATTACCAACATTAAACTTGCTCTCATTGTTCTTATTAGTGTCCCCATTATCCTTCTTCCTATGGCAATATATGGTCGCCGCTTAAGATCGCTTTCAAGAAAGAGTCAAGACACAGTCGCAGACATTGGAACCTACGCTGGAGAGATAGTACAAAACATTAAAGTAGTCCAAAGCTTTACTCGTGAGCCTGAAGAATCTCACGCATTTAGCGATGAAGTAGAAAAAGCTTTTGCAGTGGCAAAAAAGCGAATAATGCAGAGCTCCCTATTAATTGCAGCGGCAATGATTCTAGTTTTTACGGGTCTAGGCTCTATGATATGGGCTGGTGCTAAAGATGTTGCAAATGGACAAATCACTGCCGGCGAACTAGCTGCGTTTGTTTTTTATGCAATCATGGTTGCAAGGTCCGTCGCTGTTATTTCAGAGATTTATGGGCAGCTCCAAAGAGCAGCTGGAGCAACCGAACGACTGCTTGAATTACTCGCAGAAAAATCACAGATTTTTGCCCCAGTTGCGCCTAGAAAATTAGATAATGGCCCCCTCTCCCTAAGCTTTAACAATGTTCACTTTAGCTACCCATCAAGACCAGAACAGTCAGCCCTTGAAGAACTTTCATTTAAAGTTAAGGAAGGTGAAACAGTTGCAATTGTTGGCCTCTCAGGTGCAGGCAAGACAACTATTTTTGAGCTACTACAAAGATTTTATGATCCTTCTAAAGGTAGTATTGAAGTTAGCAATACTAACCTTATTGATCTAGATCCTAAGGCTCTTCGATCAAGTATTGGAGTGGTGCCGCAACAACCAACATTATTCTCAGCGGATGTCACGCATAATATTGGATATGGCAACCCAGCTGCAAATATAAATCAAATAAGGAGCGCTGCAAAAGAAGCCTATGCGTTAGAGTTTATAGAGCAGCTTCCTGATGGCTTTGATAGCTATCTTGGTGAGCAAGGTGTTCGCTTATCTGGAGGTCAGCGCCAACGTATTGCTATAGCGAGAGCAATACTCAAAGACCCATCGATTCTTCTTCTAGATGAAGCCACCAGCGCTCTAGATGCAGACAGTGAACAAAAAGTGCAGGACGCTTTAAAAGTCTTAATGGAGGGCAGAACTACATTAATAATTGCTCATAGACTTGCAACAATTATGCATGCAGATCGTATTTTACTTGTCGATAAGGGTCGATTAATTGCTGAAGGGAGTCATCAAGATTTATTATCCAGCTCAAAGCTCTACAAGAAGCTTTGTGAGCTTCAATTTAACTTCTAGCACAGTCGTAATTTGAAGATCTATTGGCATATTAAAAACTAGTTATTATTTTTAAAATTAGAAAGATAAAACTTTATTTTTACTGGATAATAACCTTAAATTTCAACTGTGAGTTGATTGAATAATGGTCAATAATTATAGAAATATCAAAAAACTTCTAAAAAACCTCGGTCTTTTAGTTACGCTATTTTCAGTAAGTACTCTTGTTTCTTCAGCATCACTTTCATCGTTTAAGCCTAGTTTTGATTCTATTGAAAATACCGTTGTAAGAAAAGAAGTTTTTTTTAATTACCTTCTTCCAGCAATTCATCAAAAAAATGCTGAGATAATTGAGCTTAGAAATTCTATTCTGAATAATGAGTTAAGCGTCGATGAACTCGAAAAACTAGCATCAAGGTATCGCGTTAAAAATCCAGCCACTCAAGAAGAGTTATTAAAAGTAATTGATATCCTTCCTCCTTCTCTTGTGCTTGCTCAAGCGGCAAACGAGTCAAATTGGGGAAGATCAAGATTTGCCAAAGATTTTAATAATTATTTTGGAATCTGGTGTTTCTCTGAAGGCTGTGGAGTCATTCCTAAAGAAAGAGATGTGAGCGCAACGCATGAGGTTGCGAGCTTTAATTCTTTAGAAGAGTGTATAGACTACTATGTACTTAATATTAATCGAAGTTATGCCTATGAAGAGCTTCGCCAGATAAGAGAAAAGCAGCGTAATGATATGCAGCCTATTAAAGGAATCGTTCTAGCAGAAGGTCTAGGTAATTATGCATTTCCTGGTATTGAATATATTGATACAATTAAATCAGTTATCCAATTCAACCAACTGGGTCGTCACGACTATACAAACTAAGTCAATAGAAATTTAGGTATAAAAAAACCCGCGAGTAGCGGGTTTTTTTTGAAGTAGATTTTGTTTGCAAGATTAACGTTTTGAGTACTGCTCACTCTTACGCGCCTTCTTCCTTCCAACCTTCTTTCGCTCAACTACACGTGCATCACGTGTCACTAGTCCAGCACTTCGTAATCCAGGACGAGTCGCCTCATCATAAGCCATCAAGGCCCTAGTAACTCCAAGTCTAATAGCACCAGCTTGCCCTGTATCACCACCACCTTTAACCATGATAGTAAAATCAAACTTGTTATGCATTTCAACCACATCTAAGGGCTGGTTAATAATCATTGAAGATGTCTCTCTACCAAAATATTCAGCCATAGGCTTTTTATTAACTGTAAAAACACCCTTACCTTTAGTCATGTAAACACGGGCAACTGATGTCTTTCTTCTTCCAGTTGCGTAAAAAACTTCTTTATCTGCCATAATAATATGCCTTAAATATCCAATACTTGTGGTTGTTGAGATTGATGGGTATGTTCACTACCAGCAAAAACCTTCATTTTTCTATACATTTCTCTGCCTAATGGACCTTTTGGCAACATTCCTTTAACTGCTTTTTGAATAACTTCCTCAGGCTTTTTAGCAAGAAGATCTTTAAATGGAACTGATTTCAGATTACCAACATATCCAGTATGATGATGATACATTTTGTCATTAAATTTATTTCCAGTCACGGTTATTTTAGCTGCATTAACAATAACAATATAGTCACCTGTATCCACGTGAGGGGTAAATTCAGGCTTATGCTTACCACGAAGACGAGATGCAACCTCAGTTGCTAGACGCCCAAGAGTCTTACCATCTGCATCAACTAAAAACCACTCTCTTTTTACTTCTTCAGCTTTCGCACTAAATGTTTTCATAACTTGCTTCTATATGTCGGATCAGAATAATCGGACTATTATAATCACTTTTTATTCTTGATGTAAGTTTTCATATGGCAAATACATGAAATATCTATGCATAAAATGAGAAACAATTTCCAGACTATTTTGTCATTAAATCAAGCCCCTTATCATAAAGCTTAGTTTCAACGCCCATTAGTCCCAATAGAGTATGAAACAAATTATCATGGGAAAGAGGAAGGTCTTCTTTATTCTTGATTGACTCAATATCAAAAACCTTAGACATAGAATCATTCAGCCACATCAATGCTGGAACATCAATCTGCTCATCTGGGGCCATAAAATATGGCATTCCATGTAAATAAAGACCGTTTTCTCCTAAAGACTCGCCGTGGTCACTAACATAAAACATTGCTGTATCTAACTCTTGTGAATTGCTCTTTAAAAGCCCTAAAACTTTTGAAAGAAAATAATCTGCATAAAGAATTGTATTGTCGTAAGCATTACTAATTTCTTGATCAGTACACTCGTTTAACTGGCTGGTTTTACATACTGGAACAAATACTTCAAATTCCTCTGGGTACCTCTTGTAATAAGCTGGACCATGACTCCCCATAGTGTGGAGAATAATCAACATATCTTTATCATTTTGACCGTCAATATAGCTTTGTAAATTAACCAGCATCCCTTCATCTCTGCACTCAGGATTGCATATAGAATTTTGCTCTGATGTACGATAGTCTTCAAAAGCAATTCGATCTGCGACACCCTTTGAACTGGAGTTGTTTTCATACCAAATAACACTGGCGCCTGCATGACTTATTAGATCGAGGACATTACTCATATTTTTTCCCTTTGCATGAGAGTATTCATCACGACCTAATAAAGAAAACATGCATGGAACAGACCAAGCAGTATCTGTCCCACACGACGTCAAATTCTTGAATGAGATGATATCCTCTTTTTCTAAATAAGGATTAGTTTGAAGGCTATAACCATTAATGGACATATGGTCCCTTCTTACCGTCTCTCCTATAACAAAAATTACCAAACGATTTTTGTCAGACTTCTTGTTAATTTTTGCATCGAGACCAATTACCTTAAAAGGAGTTGAAGATGTCACCAACTTTGAATCAATAAACTTGGCCGCAGAATATAAATAATATGTAGGATTGATGTAGAGTCTTAAATCACGATTTTCTCTTGCAAAGGATGTATAGTGCTTTGAAAATGACAAGACAACCACTACAAAAACAACTACCAAAACTATGAAATATTTAAGCCTCTGGAGAAATTGTGCGCTTAACGTTAATTTTTTTAGCTCAACTTTTAATACAATAAAGGAAGGCAAAAGCCCTAACACTAGAAAATATAAAATTGATTTAAAATTTACCAAGTCAAAAAACTCACTAGTGTCTGTTTCAAATGTATTAGTTATCATGTTATGGTCAAATACAATGCCATAATTATTTGAACTATAACTAACCAGTGAAGAGGTTAGTAGCAATAGAATTAAAATTGGCTTGATTGACTTTCTATAGCAAATTAGAAGCAGTAAAGCAGCCAAGAAAGTAAATAAAAATAAAAATAAAGACCCTAAAAAAAACAAGTTCTCAAAAAGAGGATAAACCAGCAATGTTTTTTCGAAAAATGTAAAATTACCAGTTAATGTTAAAAAACCTGCAATGAGCAAAACTAGATGAACCTGCGATAATTTATAAGAAAAAAGTTTCATTTGTTTTGTTTAAAAAAATATTGTTATATTATCCATTAGATTAAAAAGGAAATAATGCTTAACTCACATATTCACTTAGATTTTGATAATGTTAATTCCCCATCTAGCTCTACAACTGGGGTTATTGTTCCATCAACTGGAAAAGATAACTGGGATAGCGTTATTGCTTGTTGCTCAGTGGACAATAATAGTCACTTTGCTCTTGGAATTCATCCATGGTTTATTGAAAGTCACCAAATGATCGATTTATACAACCTTGAAGTTCGTATTGAGGAAGAAAAACCAGTTGCGGTTGGTGAGTGTGGCCTTGATTATGTTAAAGTTAAAGACCAGAATACGCAGAGATTTATGTTTGATGAGCAGATATCTTTGGCAACACGCTTTGATCTGCCTTTAATCATTCATTCAGTCCAAGCAACTGAAGATGTGACTGACTTACTTAAATCGCACTCTAAATCTCGAGGTGTAATTCATGCATATTCAGGCAGCATTCAACAAGCTGAAAATTTACTCAAAATTAATTTTTCGTTTGGTTTTGGCAATTCATTAACCAATCCTCAAGCCTACAAACTTCATGATATTGTGAAGTTTTTACCAATTGAGTCTATTGTGATTGAGACCGATGACCATAAAAACCCTGATGAATTAATTCAGGTAGCTGAGAGGGTTGCAAGAATTAAAAAGCTCACTGTTGATGAGGTAATTGATCAGTGTGACCAAAATACACGCAGTATATTTAATATAGACTAATGGCAGGAAGTTGCGCTCGTACTGAAATATTGGTTGGCAAGCTAGGCTTAGCTCAATTAGCAGAATCACATGTTGTTATTGCTGGATTAGGGGGTGTTGGAGGAGCATGTGCTGAATCACTCTGCAGGGCAGGAATTGGAGAGTTAACTTTAATTGACTACGATACTATTTCAAATACGGATCTTAATCGTCAGGTGATTGCTCTGCATTCAACTTTAGGTGGCTCAAAAGTCAAAGTTCTTGCACACAGACTTAGAGATATTAACCCTGATACTGTAATCAATGAAAAAAACCTTTTTATTGATAGCAATGAAGCAGAATCAATAGCCAAGAACGAAGATTTAAATTTTGTTGCGGACTGTATTGATGCAATCGCCTGTAAGACAAATTTAATTGATGCCTGTAATCGCTCAGGCAAACCAATAATTTCTAGCATGGGAGCTGGGGGTAGACTAGACCCAACCAAAGTTACAATCTCTCGAATGGATAAAACAGAATATTGTGGTCTTGCTAGAGAGCTAAGAAGACAACTCAGAAGTAAAAACGCATCTTTAAAATTTCCAGTAGTTCATTCGACAGAGATTCAAATAAAAGCTCTCCCACATGAAGATTTGGATAAAAACGAATTGTGCCCTCCAGGAAGACCTAGAGCGGTGAATGGAGCAATATCATATATGCCTAATATTTTTGGATTAATGATGGCAGGACACATCATCCAAACTATATTAAAATCATAGCCATTTGGATATTGAGAAAATTATGGTAAGGACTGAAAGCCCAATTTGTGATTTTAATATGCCCGCAATTGAATTTCAACTTAAGGGGGTTGATGGGAAGTTTTATGACTTAAATAGTCTTAAAGGATCCAATGGCTTATTAGTTATGTTTATCTGTAACCACTGCCCTTATGTCAAATCAATTATTGATCAAATAATTCTAGACACAAAAGAGCTTTCTGAATTAGGCATAAATAGTGTCGGCATAATGTCAAATGACCCTAATGAATATGAAGAAGATTCATTTGAAAATATGAAAAAAATTTCATCCGATTTAAATTTTCCTTTTCCATATCTAATTGATGAGACACAGGAAGTGGCAAAAGCTTTTGGTGCTGTATGTACACCAGACTTTTTTGGTTATAACAAAAACCTTGGACTCCAATATCGTGGGAGACTTAATGAGTCAAGAAAAGAGTCAGTTGATGGAGCAAAAAGAGAGTTATTTGAAGCCATGAAAGAAATTGCAATTTCAGGAAATGGTCCTCGTCATCAGACTCCTTCAATGGGCTGCTCAATCAAATGGTTTTAATTTATTTTTACGAGCTTCACCCTAGTGATAAATACTGGTTATAGATGTAAAATTTCAAATTAAGGTATAATACGCACCTTTTTACTCCCCCCTCTTCAGATGTCTGAACATGAATCAAGCGTAAATTTTAAAAGTTTTGGTCTTTCCGAGGCCTTAATAAAGGTGCTTGATGAAGTTGGTTATGAAACGCCTTCAGCAATTCAAGAGCAGTGCATACCTCATTTGCTAAATGGTCATGATGTTATTGGGCAGGCGCAAACCGGTACTGGCAAAACAGCAGCATTTTCACTCCCATTAATTGATCGAATTGATATTAATACTAATCAAGTTCAGCTTTTAGTATTAACCCCGACAAGGGAACTCGCAATTCAAGTTTCAGAGGCCATTCAAACCTATGCTAGGCATTTTAAAGGACTCCATGTGCTTCCTATATATGGTGGACAGTCTTATGATATTCAGCTAAGGCCATTAAAAAGAGGGGTTCATGTTGTTGTAGGAACTCCTGGAAGAGTAATGGATCATATAAAAAAAGGCACTCTTAAGCTTGGCTCTCTCAAAGCATTGGTACTTGATGAGGCTGATGAAATGTTACGAATGGGCTTTATTGATGATGTAAAGTGGGTAATGGAAAAGCTGCCGAAAGAACGTCAAATTGCACTTTTTTCAGCGACAATGCCCGACGTAATTAGACGAGTTGCGGAGAAATTCTTAAACGCTCCAAAAATAGTTAAGATAAAAACAAAAACAGCTACAGCACAAACAATCAGTCAAAGATACTGGCTGGTCAGTGGTGTTAATAAGCTAGATGCATTGACTCGAATCTTAGAGGTAGAAACATTTGATGCACTTTTAATATTTGTAAGAACAAAAACAGCAACAGTAGATTTAGCAGAAAAATTATCTGCAAGAGGTTTTTCATCTGAAGCGATTAATGGTGATATTGCTCAAAATCAAAGAGAGCGAACAATCCAGCAACTTAAAAAAGGGAAAATTGATATTCTAATTGCCACAGATGTCGCCGCCAGAGGATTAGATGTTGAGCGAATTTCTCATGTTGTGAATTATGATATTCCTCAAGACCCAGAGTCTTATGTTCACAGAATTGGAAGAACAGGCAGAGCAGGTAGAGAAGGAAAAGCAATACTATTTGTAGCGCCAAGAGAAAGAAGAATGCTTCAGACAATTGAAAGAATTACGCGTCAACCAATCACACCAATGCAGCTTCCTTCTGCCAAAATTATTAATGAGCAAAGGGTAACAAATTTTAAACAAAGAATAAGTGATACCCTTAATAATCAAGAGTTGGGAATCTTTGAAGAGCTCATCCTAAGCTTTCAAAAAGAGCATGAAGTTGATGCTTTTAAAATAGCATCAGCATTAGCATTGATGGCTCAAGGCACAGAGCCATTGCTTCTTAGTGAAAAGGAGTTAAGCCAAGGTTCGTTTAAGGAAGGTAGTAAGGCTAAAATCTCTATTTCAGTGCATGCGGATCCGTTAAAAAATAACCCTTCAATTAAAATGCGAAGGTATAGGCTGGCTGTTGGTCATAAAGATAACATTAAGCCGGGTAACGTCTTAGGCGCAATAGCTAATGAGGCTGAAATTAGTAGTGAGTTTATTGGAGCGATCCAAATATTTCAAGACTTTACCACAATTGATCTACCCGATGAAATGACAAAAGAAACGCTTGCTATTTTGAAAAAAACTAGGGTTTTTGATAAAAAACTTAATATTGAAGAGCTATCAGAAAAAAATAATACGACCTCTCCTCATCAAAAAAGTGATGATTTTAAAAGAAATTCTTCAAGAAGGGGTGGTGAAAGGAAGTTTGAGAGAAAGCCAAGAGGCAAAGGTGGAGATAGGCCTAATAGGCATAAAGATAAGAAATTCTCACGAGGCAAACCAAAAAGGAAAGATTAATTGATACTAATTACAAGTAAATAGGCGTATTTAAAGCAAAATTATAGGTTAAAATTACATTGCTGGTTAAAATACAGCTAATTTAATAGTGTGTTGTTGCTTCATAGTAAGTCGGTTTCACAGTAATTTGGGTTGGTTGCGTCTTTTCCATGTTTTATTTATTTTTAGGAGACGGAATGTCTACAACAACAGGACGCGTTAAATGGTTTGACGCAAAAAAAGGTTTTGGTTTTATTGAGCAAGAGAGTGGTGACGATGTGTTCGTTCACTTCAGAGCAATCCAAGGTGACGGTTACAAATCACTAGAAGAAGGTCAAGAAGTTGAATTCGAACTTGAAGATGGTGCCAAAGGACCTCAAGCTGCCAACGTAGTACCAAAATAATTTAAGAATTATTTAATGAAAACCCAGCCTAGATGCTGGGTTTTTTATTGCCTGCCTTAAAGCAAATTGCTTTCATTTAATCCTCAATCTCTTAAAACGTAATCATGATTTGTCTAAATTTCTTATTTTCTTATTTTCTTATTTTTATTAGGATATTTAAACCCCCTATAACCTCATTTTTTTAGCCTAAATAATATCTCTTTCAATTACAAGTATTTGTTACATATATAATTAATCCAAAAAAAACAATCTATGAAAACTTTCTATTGGTACGATTATGAGACTTTTGGGTTATCGCCAAAAGTTCAAAGAATTGCTCAGTTTGCTGGCATTAGAACTGATGAAAATCTTAATATTCTTGAAGAACATATGTTCTACTGTAAACCAACCCATGATTCCTTGCCTGCGCCTGAAGCATGTGCAGTCACAGGCATAACGCCACAATTATGTGAAAAAAAAGGATTAATAGAGCATGAGTTTATCAAAAAGATACATCAAGAATTTTCAAAACCTGAGACATGCATTGTTGGATACAACTCTATAGCATTTGATGATGAATTTACAAGGCACACTCTTTTTAGAAATTTCATAGACCCATATTCTTGGCATTGGCAAAATGGCAACGCAAGATGGGACATTCTCAACGTTGCACGTTTCTGTTATGCGCACAAAGAAGAGGGGAGCCTAAAGTGGGTTAAAAATGATAAGAATAGGCCAATTTTCAAGCTGGATACACTTGCACCTGCAAATAACATTGAGCATACCAATGCGCATGATGCTATGGCTGATGTTCGAGCCACAATTGGAATTGCAGCTATTATTAAAAAAAGTCAGCCCAAGTTTTTTGATTATGCCCTTAGCATGAACGATAAAAAAGAAGTTAGCAGACAAGTTCGTTTGCTTCATCCAATGCTTTTAACAAGCTCACCCTTTGGCTATAAATCATCTTTCACTCGCTTAGTAACTGCAATATGTTATCACCCCGATTATTCAGATCGCGCAATCGTCTTTAATCTTAATCAGGATCCTGAAATTCTAATGGAGCTTGAGATTGGTGAATTGAAAACACTCACATTTTCTAAAAAAACAGACCTTCCAAAAGGGATCAATAAATTAGAACTTAATGAACTAGTTTTTAATAAAAGTCCAATGTTTGTTTGTAGTCCAAATTCAACCAGTTTTAAGTTGTCTCCAGCCCTTATTAAGAAGTTTAATTTAAATATGGAGAATTGTTTAAAAAATTTACTTTACATTCAAAATAACATAAAAAAAATTGAAGAAAAGGTTCAATCAATTTATAAAAATGAAGGGGAAAGAGAGCCAAGTATTGATGTTGACCAATCTCTATATGATGGTTTTATTAGTGATAATGATAGAGCTATATGCAATCAAATTCAAAGCCTTGTAGAAGAGGAAATAAAGCACTTTGAACCAAATTTTGAGGATAAGAGACTCACAAAATTATTCCTGAACTTTAAAGCTAGAAACTATCCCCAGTTATTAAATGAATTTGAACAGGAGCAATGGTTCGAAATTGTTCAATCACGAGTACAAAATGGTGAGAATGGCTTTTTATCAATAGATAGTTTCGAGCGCAGCTTATTTAGCTTAAAAGAAAGCTCTCCTGAGAAACAAAGTTTATGGAGAGATCTTGAGAATTATGCACAGACATTTCTATAATCAAAATACCAAGCTATTGAAAAATAAGTAAAGTTTAAGTATAATATTCGACCTTAGTTTAATGAAAAAGGTCCAAATGAACGCAGAAACTAGAAGTGAAATGTTTGCTAGGCTTTTAAAGCAGATTCCAAACCCGACAACTGAACTAAACTACTCAACATCATTTGAACTATTAGTGGCTGTGACATTATCAGCACAAGCAACTGATAAAAGTGTAAATCAAGTTACTGATATCTTATTCCCTCTTGCAAATACTCCTGAAAGCATTTTTGAGCTTGGGGAGGATACCCTTAGAGACACAATCAAGTCGATTGGCTTATTTAATTCAAAAGCAAAACACATAATTCAAACTTGCAGGATACTAATAGACAAATATAGCTCAAATGTTCCTGAAACTCGAAAAGAATTAGAGGCGCTTCCTGGAGTGGGCCGCAAGACTGCAAATGTAGTTCTTAATACAGCATTTGGTCAACCAACTATTGCAGTTGATACCCACATATATAGAGTAGCCAATAGAACAGCAATAGCCTCAGGAAAAACAGTTCTAGAAGTTGAAAAGAAGCTAATTAAGTTCATACCTGATGAATTTAAAGTCCCAGCTCATCATTTAATGATTCTTCATGGAAGATACGTCTGTAAGGCGAGATCACCACATTGCACAGAGTGTAAGCTTTTAGACTTATGTGAGTACGAAGAGAAAAACCTTTAAAATCTAACGAACTATAGTGTTCTCACAAGATAGATCCAAACAAAGAGAATTTCTAGCCAGCTCATGGCAAAAACATATGAATGCAGAAATACTAGAGCCTCTTGAGCTTCAGCTTGCGTTGATAGTTCAGAAGCATCCAGAGTATCACGCTCTCATTAATGACATAAATTTAGAATACTTCCCAGAGCAAGGAAAAACAAATCCATTCCTTCACATAAATCTTCATTTAGCGCTTCAAGATCAACTCACACTTGATCAGCCGATTGGAATTAACGATATATACAAAAAACTTATTGAAAAGCATAGTGACACGCATAAAGTTGAACATCTGATGATGGAATGTATAGCCGAAATGATATTCAATTCTCAAAAGAATAACACTACTTTAGATCAAGGTAATTATTTTATCAATCTTAAAAAACTAATCAAAAGCTAATTTATTATGTCCAATTAGTAAAGTTTTTAAGTAGTTGCAGCCCATCACTTTGCGACTTTTCTGGATGGAATTGCACGGCAAAGAGTTGATCGATTGCAATTGCAGATGTAAAAGTATGTCCATAATCTGTCGTTCCGGCAACACAACTTTCATCGACCTCTTCTACATAATAACTGTGCACACTATAAAAGCGACTGTTATTGTCAATTTTATGCCATAGTGGGTGATTCTTTACTTGATTTACTCTATTCCAACCCATATGTGGTATTTTAAGATCACTATTTTGAAATTTTATGACTTTTCCTGGAACTATTGAAAGCCCTTGAGTTGTATTATTTTCTTCACTATAGTCAAATAATAATTGCAACCCAAGGCATATTCCAAGAAATGGTTTTAATTTTGAAGCTAATTTAACTTCATCAATTAGTTCATTTGAAGCAAGAGCGCTCATACACGAACCCATCGCCCCTTGTCCTGGAAAAACAACACGGTCAGAATCTCTTATGACTTTTGGATTATTAGTAAGAAGGCACTTATCATTTGGCGCTACATACTCAATAGCTTTTTGGACGGAACGTACATTTCCCATTCCGTAGTCAACAATTGCAATTGTTTGCATGTTGCTCTTCCTAATTGTCTTCTTAAAGTGAGCCCTTGGTCGAAGGGATTGTATTTGCTTGCCTCTCATCTGGAGTCACAGCCATTCGAAGCGCTCTTCCAAAAGCTTTGAAAACAGTTTCTGCTTGGTGATGAGAATTTATGCCTTTCAAATTATCAATATGGAGAGTAACTAGGGCATGATTTACAAAGCCCTGGAAGAATTCTCTAATCAAATCTAAATCAAATGTACCTACCCTATCTCTTGTAAATTTAACACCAAGATCAAGCCCAGGTCGGCCAGATAAATCTATAACTACCCTAGATAATGCCTCGTCTAAAGGAACATAGGCATTGCCATAACGCGTCAATCCTTTTTTATCACCTACAGCATCAAAGAACGCTTGACCAAGAGTTATCCCAACATCTTCAACCGTATGATGATCATCTATTTCATTATCACCATCACATTTAATTGAAATGTCCATTAACCCATGGCGAGCAATTTGATCTAGCATGTGATCTAAAAATGGAACACCTGTTTCAATCTCAGCTATTCCACTTCCATATAGCTCTAGGCTAACGGCTATATCAGTTTCATTTGTCTTACGTTCTTTAGTAATCATAATTTGATTTTATCTTAAGCAATATAGTCTCTGATGAGTATTTCAGCTATTTGAACACTATTAAGAGCAGCCCCTTTTCTAATATTATCTGACACAACCCATAAATTTAAACCTTTATCATGACTGATATCTTCCCTAATTCTGCTTACATATGTAGCGTCAGTATTAGTTGCTTCAACAAAAGGTGTTGCATAGCCACCATCTTTTCTTTCGTCCATAACAATGACACCTTCCGCTTTTTCAAGTAAATTTCGAGCATCAGTCGCAGTAATTTTTTCTTTAGTCTCGATATGAACCGCTTCCGAATGGCCATATACAACTGGAATCCTAACTGCAGTAGGGTTAACAAGAAGGTTATCATCCTCAAATATTTTTTGAGTCTCCCAAACCATTTTCATTTCCTCTCTTGTATACCCATTATCTTGAAATGTATCAATATGTGGAATAGCATTAAAAGCAATTTGTTTGGTATAAACCTCTACCTCTACATCATTACCGTTTAATAAATTAGCAGTTTGATTAGTAAGCTCAGTAATCGCCTCTTTTCCACTTCCAGAGACCGCTTGGTATGTTGCAACATTAATTCTAGAGATGCCTACAGCATCATATATCGGCTTTAAAGCAACGAGCATCTGAATTGTTGAACAGTTTGGATTAGAAATAATATTTCGATTAGTGTAATTAGCTATCGCGTGAGGATTAACCTCTGGAACAACCAGCGGAATGTCATCATCCCTTCTAAAGTGAGATGTGTTATCAATTACAATGCACCCTTGTGCAGCAGCAATTGGCGCATATTTTTCTGAAATATCGCCGCCAGCAGAAAATATACCTATTTGAACTTTAGAAAAATCAAAAGTATCTAGATCCCCAACAATCCATGACTTTCCTTGGCATGAAACCTTGCTTCCAGCCGAGCGTTTGGATGCTAGTGGGTACAAATTTTCAATAGGAAATTTTCTTTGATCCAGTATTGAGATCAACGTTTCCCCAACCGCACCAGTTGCGCCAACGATAGCAACGTTATATTTTTTGCTCATAATAATTTGAAGAAACTAAAAAAACTATAGATTATACGAAGGACTGGGACAAATATTCATAAATATATCTAATACTTTAGGATATTTATTTCATTCAGCCAAGTCAAAGTATTGTTATTTTGAGTAAATTACGGAAGGCGCCATGGCAGAACACCATCATTAAATGATGCAGTATAAAGCTCAAACCAAGTCTCACGATCCATCTTAACCATCATTGCATCAGAAATTTTTGCAATCCTTTCTAAATTATTTGTACCCATTACAGGGCAAATTTTTGCTGGATGAGCTAATATCCACGCAACGGCAACAGCTGCCATATCAACATTTTGATTAGCTGCAACCTTTGCTAGTGCCTTGCCAAGTAATCCATTATTGCTCATCAATTTACCGCCTCCAAGCGGTGACCAAGCCATTACAGTTGTTTTTTTCTCCTGATGGAAAGCAAGATCTCCATTTGTAAACGCATCAGTTGCAGCTAAAGAAATCTCAATTTGATTTGTTATCAATGTGCTTTTCATGCCTGACTGTAACAATCTATAATCCCAAGGCTTAAAGTTTGAGACGCCCACTTCCTTTACTTTTCCAGACAACACAAGATCATCTAACGCCTTTCCAGTCTCCAGATGGTCCATATAAGGATCTTGACGATGGATTAATAATAGGTCTAAATAATCTGTAGACATATTCTTTAAAGATGCATCAACAGAGTTAAAGATATGCTCTCTTGAAGTGTCATAATGACTAAAAGCTGCATTAGAGTATCTATCAGAAGGATTTACTATGCCGCATTTTGATACGATTTCAATCTTATGCCTTAAGGATGGAGTTTCCTTCAAAACGCTCCCAAATAAGCCTTCTGCAGTATACAAACCATAGACTGCGGCTTGATCAAACGTTGTGATTCCCTGATCTAAGCATAAATTAACTTTGTTACTAATATGTTTGGTTGATGTATTAGCGTCATCAGCTAAACGCCACATCCCATAAATGATTCGACTAAAGTTAGATGATCTAGAAAAATTTAAACGCTCCATACTAACTCCAAATATTAATAAGATTAAACAGAATTATCAACTTCAATATAGTGGTGTTGCAATTTGAATTGAGAGCAAAGATGTTTGCATAGAGCCTGCACCCCATATCTTTCTGTCGCATGATGGCCGGCAGAAATAAATGTAATATTGTTTTCTTTAGCAACTGCAGGGGTCTTTTCTGACACCTCTCCACTCAAATACAAATCGACGTTAAGATTGATTGCATCCTCAATAAAACCTTGGGCAGCTCCCGTGCACCAAGAAATTTTTTTAATCTTCCCGCTCTGTTTGCCAAATACTTGAGGCGCCCTATCTAGTTTTTCTTCAATCAATTTTGAAAAATCACTTATATTAGTATTTAGCTCACCTTGCCATAGCAACCCCCCTGCAACAGGCTCCATATTTTTTATCCCTAAGCGCCTTCCAAGCTCGACATTATTTCCAACCTCGTCGTGGTCATCAAGGGGAAGGTGAAAACCAAAAAGATTGATATTGTGTTTAAGCAATAAAGCAATCTTAGCTCTCTTTGCGCCAGATATTGTTTTTGATTCGTTATCCCAAAAAACACCGTGATGAACAAAAATAGCATCTGCTTTTTCTTCAATAGCTCTCTCAATTAGTTCTAGATTAGCACTGACACCACTTACAATTTTAGTGATATTTAATGAACCTTCAATCTGAAGTCCATTAGGGCAATAATCCTTAAATTTATCAATATCAAGATAGGTATTACAGTAATTTTTTAACTCTTCACGATTAACCATAGTAATCCTTGATGCACTCTAAAAGAATATTATTCTCTTTTGCTTCAGCAACACTGATGCGTATAAAATTTTCTAATTGAGCACCAATTGCAAAACCCTTTATAAGAATTCCACTTTCTTTTAATGATTCTAATAAAGATTTTGCATTGTCAGCCTTTACTAAAAGAAAGTTAGCTTGAGATGGATAGACAGTAAGTCCTGGAACTAAAGAAAGCTCGTCATAAAGTCGGCCCCTTTCATTCATAATTATTTTGGCATTACTTACAATACGCTGACTATCTTTAAGTAAAAAATTTGCACTCACCTGAGTCAAAATATTTATATTATATGGAAGCCGTAATTTGTTTAATTGTTCAATAGTTTCTTCACTTCCAACTAACAAACCAAGTCTTAAGCCTGCAAAACCAATTTTTGAAATGGTTCTAAGTACCACTAGGTTTGAAAAATTGTCAATTTCAGTCAAAAAACTTCGCTCCGAATATGCATAGTAAGCTTCATCAAGAACCACTAAGGCATCAGTAGACTGAATAATTTCTCTAATCACATCATAATCAAAAGCATTTCCGGTTGGATTGTTTGGATAAGCTATAAAAATTAACTTTGGTTTTTTAGTTTTAATAGCTAATAGCGTAGCGTTTAAATCAATATCAAAATTCTCATCCAATGGAATTCCATGATAATTTAATTGTGCAAATTTTGAAACCAGTTCGTACATCACGAAACTTGGCTCAAAGCTCATTATCGAGTCACCACTACTGCAGGCTAGTGACAATAGTTGAATTAACTCATCTGAGCCATTTCCAAGAAGCACGCCAAAATCTTTTGGGATGCCCATTAAGTTTCTTAGAGTAGCTTGAAGCTCTTCAGCACTTGCATCTGGATAGCGATTTACTTCTGATCTTGATATATACTCTAAGAATTCATCTTTTAATTCTTCAGGAACACCAAATGGACTTTCCATTGCATCCATCTTGAGCATATTCTTTGCAGAAGGAACATGGTAAGCATTGATATTTCTAATATCAGATCTTAGCCATTGATCAATAAAGGTCATAATTGTTTAGGAAAAGTTCTATTTGGATGATACTGCATTTTACCAACCTTTTTAGCGCTTAATAAAGATTGGTAGGTATAGTCAAGAGCCTTTTTACAGGCATCTTCAACAGGTACATTATCTGCCAGCAAAGCTGCAATGGCACTAGATAATGTGCATCCAGAACCATGGTACTGGCCTGTCAGTTTCTTATAGGTAAATTTACTTACCAAATTAGCATTATGATATAAACGATGTTCAACTTGAATTTCAGAGCTATCAGAAGTCGTTAAAAGTACCCAAGGGCAATTTAAACTAGATATTGCTGACTCTTCATTGAGTCCCGGAGCCAGAGCGTTTAATTCAGCTAAATTAGGTGTCAATATTAAGCACAAAGGGATGAGCTCATTCTTCATGGCATCAATCATCTCTTTGCTGCTTAGAATATCATCTGTACTCGAACTTATTATTGGATCAAGAACGATATTTAGTCCCTGCTTGTTAGATAGCAATTTTGAAATAGTTTTAACTTGTGACGTTGTGCCTAGTAGTCCTATTTTGACTGTATTAAAACTAATATCCTCATCAATTAACTTAAACTGCAATTCTAAAAGGCTATTTTTTGTTGGCTCAAGAGATAGAACCCGCTGAGTATTTTGAGCAGTAAGCGTAGTGATTATTGGAAGTGGAGTCACTCCAAATTGATTTATTGTTTCAATATCTGCTGAAACCCCTGCTGCTCCAGATGGGTCTAGCCCAGAAAATAATAAAACTGAATCGGCTTCAAGCCTAACCATATTTATTATTGAGATTCTTTTTGAATTAGATAGTCAATTACTTCAAAAATTTTCTCAGAACTTCCAGCACTGGTTCCATTAACCATATACTTGCCATTTACAATAAAAGCTGGGACTCCAGGAATACGATATTTATAAGTATTAGCCTTTGCCTTGTTAACAGCAATTTTTACTGGGAAGGAGTTATAAACTTTATTTGCCTTCTCTTCATCTACTCCATTAAAAGCGAGCCATGCAACAAAGTCTTGTTGTGTTTTAAATTGTAATTTTTGAATATGGATTGCATTAAATAGGGCACCATGTAATCGATCCACTTCGCCTAACTCCTCAAGAATATAGTAAAAACTAGCACCATACTCCCAACCTGGAAAAACTGCCGGCTGAAGAATAAATTGAGCAGAACTATCCATTGTTTTTAACCAATTATCTAGCAAAGGATGAACAGTGAAACAATGAGGACAAAAATACCAAAAAAGTTCTCTAACTTCCACTTGGCTGCCAGTCTCAGTTTCAATTGCCTTATCTAAGACAATATAATTTTTACCAGCAACAAATTCTGCTTGAGTGGTGTTTGTAAAAAACACAAAAACTGAAAGAATGATCAGAGAAGATAGTGCTGTTATTTTTTTCATATTTGTACTCATTAATCAAAAAGTTTATCAATATTATACTGGTTTAAGTCAAATTCCTTGCTTGATTGGAACTCCTTCCAAAGATCCAAATAGGAAATTCTTTCCTGAGGATGAATACCATTTGGATTAAGCTCTGCAAGAGGCGCTAAAACAAAAGCATACTTTAAAATATCGCGTCGAGGAATATTTAATTTATCGTCAATGACATCATCATATAAAACAAGATCTAAATCTATTATTCTAGAAGAGAACTTTGGTAAGTTACGATCCCTACCCAAGGTATTTTCAATATCATGCAAAATATTTACAACATCATTAATATTTTTATCTGTCTCAACATTAACGCCAATATTATAAAATTTACTCCCAACGAAACCCTCGGAGGGACTCTCAAAGAGTGATGACATAGTAATTTCTGTAAAGCTAGATTCAAGACTGTTTAATGCTAAACGAATATTTTTTCGTCTATCTTGGTTTGAGCCAATGTTAAAGTGCACTAAGCTCATTAGCCAGCTGACCTCTCAATAATTACACCAACACCTTCAGCGCCAGTAATTGCCTCTCCTTTATTTAGTTTTAATTTAACCCAACTAACATCAAACTCATTAAGAATAATCTGGCAAACTTTCTCTGCCAAGGTTTCAACTAGTTGAAATTCAGACTCTTTCACAAAACCTATAATACGCTTACAAATATTTTTATAGTTTAAAGCTTGATCAATATGGTCAGTAGCTGCTGCTTTAGCAATATCTGAAGACATCTCGATATCTAATATTATGTCTTGGCGAATTTTTCTTTCCCAATCATAAATGCCTATAACTGTATCTACTTTAAGACCCTGAACAAAAACAATATCCATATTTAATCTACCCTAAAAAAAACTATTATGATACCTTTGAGAAATCCTTTGATTGCTACAATAAAATGTTTTCATTGATATAATTTATAAATAGTCCTAAAATTCATTAAGGTCAAAATCAGGAGAACTACTTGTTTTACTTTCTAATTGCTAGCTACTTACTTGGATCAATATCGAGTGCTATTATTATTTGCAAGATTATGGGCCTACCAGACCCAAGAACTAAAGGCTCTAAAAACCCTGGTGCTACCAATGTTCTTCGTATAGGGGGTAAAAAAATAGCCGCATTCGTTCTGTTGTTTGATGGCTTAAAGGGAGCTTTACCGGTAATTCTGGCTCATTATTTGGGCTTTAGTTTATTTGAGCTAACAATCATCTTACTTTGTGCATTTCTTGGGCATGTATTTCCAATTTTTTATGGTTTCAAAGGAGGAAAAGGTGTTGCAACTTACCTTGGAGGGTTGATAGGTTTAAACTTCTTTGTGGGATTAACATTTTCAATTATCTGGCTTTTCGTTGCAAAAGTAATAAAAATTTCATCGGTTGCAGCGTTAACTGCTACATTACTTTCTCCTGTATATTTTTATTTTATTACCACTCATAACTTTAAAGCCACTCTAGTAATTTTTCTCATAAATCTTTTTATTTATTTTACTCATCGCGAAAATATTAAAAGAATTATGAGTGGAGATGAGGGAGCTATTGGGTCATAGCTAAAGTCCACTATGAGGTATGAGGTGTGGTCATGAATTATTGACTGATATTTTTTTCATACTTCCCAAACAACATTAGGCTCATTATCTTCATCTATATCACCATCTTCCGTCAAGATAAATTGGAAAATCTTTATAGGTTTCCAGGCATCAAACTCAAGTTCCCCATAATTCTGACTTGCAAAATCTTCTAGTTCAATTTGAATTTCCCTGTCTTCTTCCAGGGTGCGTAATACTTCTTCTAGGTCTAGAGCATCAACAATAATAGGCACATCTGCCTCTTCAATAGCCTTTCCCTTATAACTCAATTTTAGGATAACTCCATACTTTGCCATTCTTACTTCTCCTAACTAAAAACTTCTCCTTACAAAAATACTATTGATTCAGTAACTCATTCATGAGTTGCTTTTTGCAAATCATCTAGATCATACCCAAGGGAATCTACCCGAGCCACCAAGCTTGAGTAGTCTTTTTGGGAAATCGTTGGCGTTCTCGCCATAATCCATACATAGTCTCGACTGGTTCGCCCAATAATGGTTTGTTGGTAAGTATCATCTAAATACACAATTCTATAATCCGCCCTTATTGGCCAGACAAACTGCATACCCCAAATCGCGTTGGTGCGCTTATCTTTAACAAATCCACGAGGCCGATATATCTTAGTTGGACCGCTCAAACTTCCTTTATTAAAAGTAAAAGTCGTTGCAATACTTCCATCATTATCACGCTTATAGGTTTCAATGGGATTGTATGCGTCCCTTTCGAGAAAAGTTGGGATAGTAGCAATTACGTACCAATCGCCCATGAACCGATCAAGGTCGACATAGTCTACAACTGGCATAGGCTCTGGTGAACTGCCAACAAAAATTTGGTTACTAGTACACCCAATTAAACCAAGAGATATGAATAAGATTAAGAGTAGTTTTTTCATTCTATTATTTTATATCAACTTGAACTGAGGTAGTACATTCTAGTTCTCGTTATTTCACAATTTATAAAAAAATATTTCATAATAAACCCTATTAAGAAAGGCTTTACAGTGAATAATTTTATTATAGAATGTCTTTCCTTTATATTAACTTAGGAATGATGACATGAAAAAAATACTCTCTCTTACTTTTATAGTTTTACTTTTACCTTCTATGGCTTTTGCTGGAGCATGCCCAATGCTAACATCACAAGTTGAAGATAAAATTGCAACATTAGATCAAGCAAAGTATGCAACTTTAATTACTGCTGCACTTATGCTTCATGAAGAAGGTGTCAAAGCACATGGCTCTGGAGATCATGGGATGTCTGAAGTTTATCTTAATGGCGCTCTAAGACTGCTAGATGTCTAAACTATAATTTTAAATGTGCCCTAGTTTATTTGGGCACATTGCTAAAAACTTTTTATGCAAAAACTCATTTCAATTTTATTTATTACTAGCTTGTTAAATGTTTCACATGCAGGTTATCTTGATAATTGGTCTAATGATGATCTTTGTGGATGGATGGAATCATCTTCAACCCCAAAAAATATTCTAGATGAAGTAGATAAGAGAGAAATATTATGTTACGGAGGCATCGAGGTTTCAACTTTGCCAGAATCTGATTCTTCTGAGGATGAAAATGGAACTGTCTTTCCTTCACCTGATCCATCATTAATTCCAGAAGCGATACCTGATAAGAAAAAGAGTACAGTTAATTATTAATCTATACAATTTCAGTCTTATTAACATTCATACTCATCCCTGCAAGACTTACATTCAAATTCAAATCCTATAAAGTCATTACGTCCGTTATCTGACAAAACCCATTCTCTTTGTTGCCAAGGTGGATTATTCCTAACATGCTGAGTGTGGCCAAAAGATAAGTCTGCTACCCATTGATTATCTTCGTCTAGATGAAAGACAGTTATTTTTTCAATAAAAGGTTAGATGAATTTATTCATTTCCATCACCAACATTATTTATGATTATTTCACCATCATAAACTTCATATTCGAGTTTATTTGGATTACAACATATCTCACAGTCATAAATCTCAACGTCATTACCAATAAAAGATGAGCCAATTTCTAATGAAACTTCAAACTGCTCAAAACAAAAAAAACAGGTAATAACTTTATGTGTCATTTTTTAAATTCTCCATTTTAATCATCTACTGCATATTTTTTGAGAAGCTCCATTGGAATTATTTCCAATGCTCTTATATGCGTACTATGTAAATTCAGTCTTGGCGCCATGCCACTTTTCTCTGCTTCCAACCAACGCCCGGCACATACACACCAACTATCGCCTGGTTCTAGGCCTTCAAAGCCATAATCCAGCATAGGAGTAGATAAATCATTTCCTTGCGATTTTGTGAAGTCTAAAAACTCCCGCGAAGTTTCAATACAAACTGTATGAGAACCAAGGTCATCTTTACAGGTATTACACTCACCATCTCGGTAGAATCCAGTAACTGGATCCATGCCACAGATTTCTAATTTTTCACCAAACACATTAATTGATTCATCCATTGTTAAAAGTATTTAAAACAAAGTCAGCATTATATTTAAAATTTCATTTGATGTGTGAGGGGTAAGATTAGTGCTTTTAACATACATTTAACATACAGATACTTTAAAACCCTTCGCAATAGGTTCTGTAGAGCATCTAAGTCACTCTGTCTTTATACTCACTTCCCTACTAAAACGCATAGGTACGACATATCTTTAATATACATTTAATATACATATGACTATTTTTCCTTTTAGGTAGTGGGCTAAAGTTCTCGTTAATATACACTTTAATATACATTTTTTATTTAAAAGAAGGTCAGAACTGACTCACATTTAATTGAGTAGTTTTTCTCAGTCTATTCCTTCCAAAACGGCACCATTGAGGACCAAACTCCGTCTTTTTTTAAGCGATGATAAGTTGCAGCGACAATATGGAATCCAATAAGCCAATAGGTAATTGATACTGCAAATTCATGAATACCAATTACTAAATTAATCAGAAACCCATCCTTTAAATCTAACCAAAATAACCAGCCAATTATTAATCCAGAAAATGGAATCAATGCAAGACATATATACATGCCATAATGAACAATTTTAGCTGCTAACTTTTGAGATTTAGGTGTGTGATCTGGTATTGATGATTGTTGGGTGGTTTTCATATAAACAAAACGAATAATGAGTAATAATAAAAATGCTAAAGCAAATATTACTTCGAACATTAATAGATTATCGTCTTCTAATTGATTAATACTGTCTATTTGCTTTAGTAAACCATAAAGAAATAATATTACAAAACCCCAATGCAGGAGTTTTGCAAAAGAACTAAAATTTTTATTAATACTCTCTGTTTTTAGATTCATTAGTTAAAAAGTATTTAAAAGTGAATTCGATATTATATTTAAAATTTCGTTTGATGTGTGTGAGGGGTTATATTAATACTTTTAATATACATTTAATATACAAATACTTTAAAACCTTTTGCAATAGGGTCTGTAGAGCATTCTGCCTATTCTGTTTTTATACTAACGCCTCGACTTAAAAGCCTATTAGCGATTAATGCCAAAATAATAATCATAATACAAGGCACTAAAAAAGCCTTCCATAACTCAACAGAGCCGACACCTAAAAATCCCATTCTAAATGCATCCATCATATAATATATTGGGTTAAAAATTGACACACTCCTCCAGAAACTAGGCAATATATCAATACTATAAAACATACCACCAAGATAAGTTAATGGAAGCAACACGAAATTTGGAACAATTGAAATATCATCAAAAGTCTTAGCAAAAACCGCATTGATAAAGCCAGCTAAAGCAAACATTACTGATGTTATAAGAAAGGTGATACCTATAACTATAAAACTATGAATTTGAATTTCAACAAAAAAAGATATTGTAAAGGTTACTGCAAGACCAATAGTTAGGCCTCTACAAACACCGCCACTAACAAATCCTAATAAAATAACCCAATTAGGAGTAGTAGAAACCAGTAATTCTTCAAAGCTATTATTATATTTAGTCATAAAGAATGAGGAAACTGTATTCGCATAAGATTGCATAATCACCGTCATAAGAATGATTCCAGGAACTATAAAATCTAGATAATCAACGCCCTGCATTTGACCAATTCTCCCACCCATTAAACCGCCAAATATTAGTAAATAGAGTGAGGTTGTAATAACTGGAGGAACTATCGTTTGAATCCAAATTCTTACAAATCTTAGTATCTCTTTTGTAACAATGGTTTTATAAGCAATCCACATAATAATATTTAACTAGTAATTGATAAAAATAAAGCTTCTAAGCGATTTTGTGAGCTACGAAGATGGGACACATTAATATTTTGAGCTGACAAACTTAAAATTACATCTGAGATTGAAGTATTTTCTCCTTGTGCAACCTGTAAAGTAGTGTCATCTATTACTACACAATCACAATCAGCGATAGAAATATTATTTGTCAATTTTTCGATAGTGTCTAGAATTAGTACTTGCCTCTTCGCTTTTAAAAGAAGCTTCTTCATATTAGTCTGTTCAACAAGATCGCCATCATTAAGAATTGCTATATTCCTGCATAAAGATTCTGCCTCTTCCAAATAATGAGTGGTTAAGATAATTGTCATGCCCTCTTTATTAAGCTGAGTTAAGTAATCCCACATTGATTTACGAATTTCAACGTCAACTCCTGCAGTTGGCTCGTCTAGAATTAATATGCTTGGTTTATGCATTAATGCTCGAGCCAGCATCAGCCGCCTTTTCATTCCCCCAGATAGGGATTGAGCAACATCAAATCGTCTATCCCACAACTCCATCTTTTTCAAAAGCACTTCAGCTTGAATTTTAGCTTCTGCGCGAGAAATTCCAAAGTAACCAGCTTGGTTCATAAGAATTTCCATATTAGGCTCATGGGGATTAAAGTTAAACTCCTGAGGCATTAAGCCAATCATTTTTTTTACTTCATTTGCATGTTTATTTTGATCTAGACCATTTATCTTTACCTCTCCAGAGGTACTCTTTAGCAAGCCTGAAATAATTCCAATTGCAGTAGTTTTTCCAGCGCCATTAGAGCCTAAAAGTGCAAAAAAATCACCCTTTTCTACCCTTAGATTTACACCCTTCAGTGCCTCAAGATTATTAGAGTATATTTTGGTTAGACTGTCTGTAGAAAGTGCTAATGTCATAAAAATATCTTACTTAAATTATAAAAAATAATTAACTTATTATATAAAAAGAAATTAGTTTTGGTATATAAATTTATTTTCATATTTACCTCACTTCACAAGCTAAATTTGGGATAATTACAAGCTTAAAATACAAAGCTATTTATTAATCTATATGCCAACCCAAAAAAATGTCGAGTTACCAGATATAGGTGATTTTGACTCTGTTGATGTTATTGAAGTTTTAGTGAAAGTTGGAGATACTGTCAATGAAAATGACAGTCTTATTACATTAGAAACTGACAAAGCTACAATGGAAATCCCTGCGCCCTTTCCAGGAAAGGTAGCCAGTCTTAAAGTAAAAGTTGGAGATAAAATAGCTAAAGGCGAGCTCATTCTCACCATTGAGAGTGATACTGAACCTGAAGAAGAAGCTTCAACTCAAACAGCTGCTCCTAGCAATTCAGAAGCAACGGGTAGTTCAAATAACAAATCTAATACTTCACATAAAAATGTCGAGTTACCAGATATAGGTGATTTTGACTCTGTTGATGTTATTGAAGTTTTAGTGAAAGTTGGAGATACTGTCAATGAAAATGACAGTCTTATTACATTAGAAACTGACAAAGCTACAATGGAAATCCCTGCGCCCTTTCCAGGAAAGGTAGCCAGTCTTAAAGTAAAAGTTGGAGATAAAATAGCTAAAGGCGAGCTCATTCTCACCATTGAGAGTGATACTGAACCTGAAGAAGAAGCTTCAACTCAAACAGCTGCTCCTAGCAATTCAGAAGCAACGGGTAGTTCACATATTGAGATTGCAGAACCAAGTGTTTCAAGCTCAATAACTGAAGACCCTAAAGAAGAAATTTCTTTAAATACTGATTCAAATTCTCATGCCTCTCCTTCCATACGAAAGTTAGCAAGAGAACTTGGAGTTAGCTTATCAAAGATTAAAGGTACTGGTAAAAAAGGCAGGATCTTAGAGGAAGATTTAAAGTCTTTTGTAAAACAAATAGTTATTCATGGTGATACTGGCAATGAAGTAGAGGTAGTTCCATTATCTAGAATTAAGAAAATATCTGGAAAACACCTCTCAAGTAGTTGGAGCTCAATACCTCATGTCACTCAATTTGATGAAGTCAATATTGAGCAATTAGAGAAATTTCGCAAACATCAAAAAGAAAGAAATATTAAATTAAGTCCCCTAATTTTCATTATGAAGGCTGTCGTTCAAGTTTTAAAACGTCATCCAAACTTTAATGCTTCTTTAGATGAGAGTGGTGAAAATTTAATAGTAAAAAAATACTTTAATCTTGGTATTGCAGTTGATACGCCAAATGGCTTGCTGGTTCCAGTTGTAAAAGATGTGGGTAAAAAGTCATTAGTTGAACTCGCTGAAGAACTTGCTGATATTTCTTCACGAGCTAGAGAGGGTCAATTGCAGGCAAGCGAAATGAAAGGTGCGGGCTTTACGATTTCAAGCTTAGGTGGAATTGGTGGGACCCAATTTACGCCAATTATTAATTCACCTGAAGTTGCAATTTTAGGAGTCTCTAGAACACAAATAAAGCCAGTTTGGAATGGGACTTCTTTTGAGCCTACGGCAATGATTCCACTAGCACTTTCATATGATCACAGAGTTATAGATGGTGCAGAGGGAGCGAAGTTTATGGCTGAACTAAATCTAGTTCTTAGCAATATTATGGAGATGTTATTATGATTAAAACTAAAGTTTTAGTTATTGGATCTGGTCCAGGCGGTTACACAGCTGCTTTTCGTGCGGCTGACTTAGGTAATGAGGTTACCTTAATTGAAAGTCATAAAACTCTTGGTGGGGTTTGTTTAAATGTGGGCTGTATTCCCTCTAAATCACTTCTTCATACTGCTGAAGTAATCAATGAAGCCAAGCATGCAAATGAACTTGGAGTTACCTTTAAAAGTCCTAAAATAGATATTGATGGTGTTAGAAAAAATAAAGAAGCTATAGTAAGTAAGCTTACTGGTGGTATTCAAGCCCTTGCTAAAGCAAGAAAAGTCAAAGTAATTTCGGGCTATGCAAAATTTCTTTCGAAGAATCAAGTGTCGCTTGATGGGACTGATGAAGTTATTGAATTTGAGCAATGTATTATTGCAACAGGCTCAAGAGTAACTAAATTTCCTATGTTTCCATTTGAGGACAAGCGAGTAATGGACTCCACAGATGCCCTGATGTTGGATGATATACCTAAAAGAATGCTGGTTGTTGGTGGTGGCATTATTGGCCTCGAAATGGCTACAATTTATGATGCCCTTGGAAGTGAAATTACTATGGTTGAGCTTGGCAGTCAAATTATTCCTGTGGCAGACAAAGATATTGTTACTCCTTTATTTAAAAAAATAAAAAAGACTTATGCTAATGTCTTTTTAAATACTAAAGTTACCAAAATGACTGCAGCAAAAAAAGGTATAAAAGTTGAGTTTGAAGGTAAAGATGCTCCAGAATCAGACATATTTGACAAGGTTCTAGTTGCTGTTGGGCGAACCCCTAATGGCCTATTAATTGATGCTGAAAAAGCTGGCGTTAATATTGATAAAAGTGGATTTATTGCTACAAATAATCAAATGAAAACTAATGTTGATAACATATTTGCTATAGGAGATATTGTTGGACAACCAATGCTTGCTCATAAAGCCACTCATGAAGCTAAAGTTGCAGCGGAAGTAATTAGTGGCAAAAAAACTGGATTTAATGCTCTTACAATTCCCTCAGTCGCTTATACAGATCCAGAGGTAGCATGGACTGGCAAAACTGAAAAAGAACTCATAGAAGCTGGAGTTAAGTTTGATAAGGGCGTGTTTCCATGGGCTGCATCTGGAAGAAGCTTGAGTATTGGAAGAAGTGAAGGCGTATCAAAGGCTTTATTTGATGCTGAGTCAGGTAAGATTCTAGGCATGGGTATTTGTGGAAATCATGCTGGTGATTTAATTTCTGAGGCTACTTTAGCTATTGAAATGGGTTGTGATATGAGCGATATTGCTTTAACAATTCATGCCCACCCTACTCTTTCAGAAACGACTGCATTTGCAGCTGAAATGGCTGAAGGTACAATTACAGATTTGATGCCGCCAAGAAAGAAAAAATAGGTGAAATATGGATATTAAACTAGCTAGAAAAAATGTTATTGAACAGCAAGTAAGGCCTTGGGGTGGTCTCAATGTAAGAGCAAATCAAGCATTGACAGATACCCCACGTGAAAACTTTGTTCCAGAAGAATATCAGAAGTTAGTATTTGCTGATATTGAAATACCTCTTAATAAGGTAGGCAAAATGCTTTCACCAAAGATTGAGGGCAGGATTCTAGATAGCCTTGACCTAAAAGGCCATGAAAATGTTCTTGAAGTTGGTACTGGAAGCGGTTACTTTACCTGCGTACTATCTTTACTATCAAATTCAGTTGTAAGTATTGATGCTGATAAAGACTTACATGCTTTAGCAAAAAGTAAGATTAATAAACTTAATTTAAGCAATATAACCCTTAAGCATGAAAGCTTTCTAACTTCTAATTTTGAGAATGGGCAGTTTGATGCAATTGTTCTAGGATGTGCTCTTCCCGAAATTAATAAAGACTTAAAAAAACTTTTAAATTTAGGTGGAAAATTATTTGTAGTTGTTGGATCAAAAAATCAAATGCATGCAACTCTTGTTACTCGTCTAAATGAAAATGAATGGCACTCCAAATCCCTTTTTGAAACGCATTTAGACATCATGAGAGGTTCTGAGCCATCTGTCAAATTTACCTTTTAACTTGAACTAGGCATATATGCTTAATTCTTTATTGAATTTCTTAATTAAGAAACCAGCATGGTCTTTAGCTCTGTTTTTAATTATTATTGGAACAACATTTATACAAATTCAAAATTTCTCACTTGATGCCTCCTCAGAATCATTATCACTAGAGGGTGATAACAACCTAGAACTTTATTTCGATACCCAAAAAACTTTTGGCTCTGATGAATCGTTAGTTATAAGCTACATGACTAATGAAGAAACTATACTAGGCACTAAACAGATATCTCACCTTCGCTCCTTAAGAGATGACTTACTCAATATTGAAGGTATTAATTCAGTAATATCAATACTTGACGTTTCTCTATTTCAATCCCCACCTCTTTCTCTTATTGAGCTTGCGAGTGATGTTTATACAATTGACAATGGCAAGGCAGAACTGTCTTACATTGAAAATGAATTTAAAAATAGCCCACTTTACGCTAACAATCTAGTTAGCTCAGACTTAAAAACAACGGCGTTATTAATTCCACTTGCTACTGACAATCCAGAAATATTAATTAATCAAGAAACTTTGAAAGTAATTATCGAAGACATACGTTTAACGATGAATGAATATCGAAATGAAGCAAGCTTGTTCTTGGGCGGAGTACCAATGATAAGAAATGATGCAATTGCATATATCAAAAGTGACTTAATAGTATTTAGTCTTGCTGTTATTTTGGTAATGTCCATAATGCTAGCATTCTTTTTTCATAAAATTCGATGGGTTGCGGTTCCAATAATGATTAGTATTATTGGCGCTCTTTTCATGACTGGAGTAATAAGCGCTATTGGCTGGAAAGTTACCGTTATTTCAGCAAATTTTTTCTCTCTTCTTCTTGTTATGACCCTATCTGTAACTATTCATTTAGTGGTTCGCTATAGAGAAATATTGAGCAATAATCCTGATGCAACGTCTTCAGAATTAACAAGGCAGACTTTGACAGAAATGATTAAACCATGCACCTATACCGTAATTACAACTATAGCTGCATTTGTTTCTTTAACCACAAGTAATGTTAAGCCTGTAATTGACTTTGGCCTAATGATGAGTATAGGAGTAATGATAGCTTTTGTATTATCATTTATTAGTTTTGCATTATTTACGATGCTTCTACCAAAGCCTATAACTTCAAGTCATCCAGATCAATTTTTAGTGTTAGAAAAATTTGCAATTATTACCGATAAGTTTGGTAAGCGAATACTAGTAACTCTCATTGTAACTATGATTATTGCCTTTATTGGTTTAAGTAAACTTTCAGTAGAGAATAGCTTTATAAACTACTTTAAAAAAGATACAGAGATTTATCAAGGGCTTCACTTAATTGATAAAGAGCTAGGTGGGACAGTTCCATTGGAAATTGTTTTTAATGATATTGCAAATGCGTATTGGGCAGATTCAAGCTTAAGGGAAGACTTCCATGAGGTTCATAAGTATCTTGATGGAATACCCAGCATTGGAAAGGTTTTGTCAATTGATACATTCATGCAGATCCTTAAAAAATCAAATAATGGAAAAACACCTAATGGATTTTTGTTAACTTTAGGTAAAAATAATATGCCTGAATTTGCTAAAGAACAGATTTTAAAGCCACATATATCAGAAGAAAGTGACCAAATAAGAATAGTAGCAAGAATTAAAGAAACAACAATAGGGTTAAATAGAAACCAACTCATTAATGACCTCAATAATGATTTGATTAAAAACTTTAACTTTGATCAAGAAGATTTTTATTTCACAGGGACATTTTCACTCTACAACAATCTTCTACAAAGTTTATTTGAATCTCAAATAAAGACCATAACTAGCGTCTTTGTAATTATCTTTGTACTTTTTTTATTCATATTTAGATCAGCATCAATTGCACTTATAGCTGTGTTGCCAAATGTAATTCCATCGCTATTAATCTTAGGGGTTATGGGTTTAGCAAATATACCGCTAGATATTATGACAATAACTATAGCAGCCATTGCTATTGGAATCGGTATTGATAATGCAGTGCATTACATCAGTAGATTTCAAAATGAGGTCTTAAAGGATGGTGATTACTTATCTTCGATGTACAGAACCCATAACACTATTGGTATCTCAATGTTTTATACTGCTGCCACAGTTGCAATTGGGTTCTTAGTTCTAATATTATCGCACTTTACTCCGAGTATTTATTTTGGTATTTTTATGGCGATTGCTATGTTAAGTGCTGTAATTGTTAATCTAACATTACTTCCTAAGTTGCTAATAATTTTTAAACCCAAAATGAATAACCAAAGGCTTATAAAATAAAAAACCCCGCCTCGAATAAGAGAGTGGGGTTAGTCTACTATTAAAAGGAGAAATAAGTTAAATATAGTAGTTTTTAACTTACGTGAAATTATATATAAAAATTAATTTATTAATTTTTATTTTGTGTCTTTTTGTATCAATAAATTATGGCAAACAAATATCAATTTGATGTTCTTATTATAGGCTCTGGAGCTGCAGGCTTGATGAGTGCAATTCAGCTATCTGAAAAGTTCTCAATAGCTGTAATAGCGAAAGATAAAGTATTAGAAGGCTCTTCTTATTACGCACAAGGTGGCATATCTGCAGTTCTTGATCCAGAAGATAACTTTGAGTCACATATTTTGGACACAATAAATACTGGATTTAACTTAGGCAGTGAAAAAAGTATTAGGTTTATGGTGGAGCAAGCTCCTTCAGCAATTTCAGACCTTGAAAATACAGGTGTAAAATTTTCACATGTCAATAACAGCTATGACTTAACGACTGAAGGTGGGCATAGTTCAAAAAGAGTAGCCCATGTTGCTGATAACACTGGTCAATCAATCCAAGTTAACTTACTAGCAAAAGTTAAACAAAAAAATAATATTACACTTTTTGAGCAATATGTAGCAGTTGACTTACTAGTTGATGATGGAAACTGCAATGGAGCATATGTTTTCAATAAAAACACAAAAGAGGTTAGTACTTTTTCCTCTCATAAAACTATATTAGCCACTGGAGGGGCATCAAAATCCTACCTTTATACTTCAAACCCAGATACCTCAACTGGTGATGGAATTGCCATGGCCTATCGAGCTGGTTGTCATATTACTAATATGGAATTTACACAATTTCACCCTACGTGTCTTTTTCATCCAAATGCTAAGTCATTTTTAATCTCTGAAGCATTAAGAGGTGAAGGGGCAAAACTTCTTCTACCAAATGGTAAAGAATTCATGCACAAATATGACAGTAGACTTGAACTTGCCCCAAGAGATATTGTGGCAAGAGCTATCGATAATGAGATGAAGGTTAATGGGTATGACTGCGTTTATCTTGATATCTCATTCAAAGATGCCAAATGGATCAAGTCACGCTTCCCAACTATTTCACAGCGATGCAATGAGCTAGGTATTGATATATGTAACGAAGCCTTGCCAGTTGTCCCAGCTGCTCATTACACATGCGGTGGAGTTGATACAAATTTAGATGCGAAAAGCAATATTAAAAACCTTTATGCGATTGGAGAAGTAGCTCATACTGGTGTGCATGGCGCTAACAGATTAGCAAGTAACTCCTTACTTGAATGCATTGTTTTTGCAAAATCTTGTGCCAGGCATATTAATGAAAGTGTCTTCGAAGAAGTATTCCCTTCTATTACAGAATGGGATGCATCTAGAGTCGCCCCTTCAAAAGAGAAAGTAGTTATCACTCACTTATGGCTTGAAATCAGACTCATTATGTGGAACTTTGTAGGTATTGTCAGAAGTGATTAT
Organism: Candidatus Pseudothioglobus aerophilus; assembly: GCA_014384565.1. Taxonomy (GTDB): domain Bacteria; phylum Pseudomonadota; class Gammaproteobacteria; order PS1; family Pseudothioglobaceae; genus Pseudothioglobus; species Pseudothioglobus aerophilus. Next base: position 22,409 of record JACNFO010000035.1, on the reverse strand, counting down.
CGACTAAATTCAGCCTATTTAAAAATTCAACAAATAAACAAAGAAGTTAATGAATATTACCGCATTTATACTATAACTGATGATTTAATTGAACTAAGAAACTTAGCTCAAACATCAAAAATTATTGTAGAATCAGCAATCTCTAGAAAGGAAAGCAGAGGTTTACACTATAACCAAGATTATCCAAATCAACTTAACAAAATACATAACACTGTTATGATTAAAACATGATTTTAGACATTTTAAAGTACCCTGATAAGCGCTTAAGGACTGTTGCAAAAGAAGTAGACACCGTTAATGCAGAGATCAAGAAGCAAGTTAAAGACATGTTTGAAACTATGTATGATGCTCCTGGTATTGGCTTAGCCGCAACTCAAGTTAATTTTCATAAGCGCATCATTGTCATTGATATTTCAGATGAATGCAACCAGCCACTATGCCTAATAAATCCAAAAATAATTAAAAAAAATGGTGAAATTGAATGGGAGGAAGGATGTCTTTCAGTTCCAAATTACTATGAAAGTGTTAAAAGATCCAATGAAATAAAAGTTAGTGCGCTTAATCAACTTGGTGAGTTGTGTGAAATTGAGGCAAGTGAGATGCTGGCAGTTTGTATACAACATGAAATGGATCACTTAAATGGCATATTGTTTGTAGATCATTTATCTAAATTGAAACAAAAACGCCTAAAAAAGAAAGCCGAAAAAAATACCTTAAAATTTTAATTTTATGAATATTGGCCCTTACTCTCTTCCATCGCAAGTTTTACTTGCGCCGATGGCAGGTACGAGTGATAAACCCTTTAGAATGATATGCAGAGCACAAGGTGCTGGCCTAACAACGTCTGAGATGGTCGTGATGCAAAACCATCTGCTTAATTCAAATAAATCTAAACATCGTCTAGACTTTACGTCGGAACAATCTCCTATTAGTATTCAAATAGCAGGCTCAGAGGCAGCAGAATTAGCTGAATCAGCCAGAAAAGCAGTTGATTTTGGGGCAGATATTATAGATATCAATATGGGCTGTCCTGCAAAAAAGGTCTGCAATAAAGCTGCTGGTTCAGCTTTAATGCAAAACGAAAAACTTGTGGAAGACATCATTAAGTCTGTCGTTAGTGCGGTTGATATTCCTGTTACTCTTAAAATGCGCACAGGATGGGATGAAGAAAATAAAAATGCTCCCACTATCGCAAAAATTGCTGAGGATTTTGGCATACAAATGTTGGCAATTCATGGGAGAACTAGGTCACAAAAATATAAAGGTGAAGCTGAATTTAATACCGTTAAAAAAATTACCAAAATGGTATCAATTCCAGTTGTTGCAAATGGTGATATCACCTCCCCAGAAAAAGCTAAAGATGTATTAGACTTCACTGGTGCCAAAGCAGTCATGCTTGGTCGAGCAACACAAGGAAATCCTTGGCTAGTTGGTCAGGTTAATCATTTTTTAAAGACTGGAAACAAAGCAGAAGAGACTTCTTTAAATAAAAAAATTTCCCTTATCTTGAGCCATATTCTTCAAATTCATGATTTTTATGGACATAAATTGGGCACACAGTTATCCAGAAAGCATATTTTTTGGTATTCTATGCACCTTGACCAAGAAAAAGGGACAGCATTTTGGCCAAACATTAATAGAGTGTCTGATCACTCTGAGCAATATTCAATTTTTCATGATTTTTTGTATTCAATATGACACAAAGGGGTTTACAGGATTGTATCAAAGATAGTCTCGAGAAGTACTTCTCGGACTTGAATGGTGAAAAATCAAATGGAGTTTTTAAGATGGTTACCCAACAAACTGAGTCAGCTACTATTAAGTTTGTCCTAGATAAAGTCAATCAAAATCAAAGCGAAGCTGCCAGAATCCTTGGCATAAACAGAGCAACCCTAAAGAAAAAAGTAAGCCTTTATAACCTGTAAGAGTTTATAATCAATTCCTTAAAATATCTAAATTTTAATTCTTAAAAGATGTCTATTAAGCGAGCTTTAATTAGCGTTTCTGACAAAACTGGAGTAGTTGAATTTGCTTTAGGACTTTCTTCACTAGATATCGAAATTATTTCCACGGGTGGAACTGCCAAACTTCTAAAAGATAATAATATCCCTGTAATTGAAGTATCGGATTTCACAGGCTATCCAGAAATGATGTCAGGCCGTGTTAAGACTCTCAATCCAATGATCCATGGTGGAATTTTGGCTCGAAGAGGTAAAGATGAAGCTGTAATGTTAGAAAATAACATCAATCCAATTGACTTAGTCGTTGTAAATTTATATCCTTTTCAACAAACTATTTCAAACCCAAATTGTACCCACGATGATGCCATTGAAAATATTGATATTGGTGGGCCTGCAATGCTACGTTCAAGTGCAAAAAATCATGAATCAGTAACTGTAATAGTTGATAGTGCTGATTATCAATTTATTCTAGATGAATTAAATAACAATGGTGATACTGCATTGGATACCAGAAAAGCTCTAGCGCTAAAAACCTTCGAACATACTGCACAATATGACGGCGCTATAGCAAATTATTTAGGACGTGAACAAGATGGGTTTTCAAATACTTTAAATTTGCAATATATAAAGTCTCAAACCATGCGTTATGGAGAAAACCCTCATCAGAGTGCTGCATTTTATAAGGAGACTAACCTTACTGAGGCATCTGTTTCTTCTAGTAAACAAATCCAAGGAAAACCTCTTTCCTTCAATAATTTGGCAGATGCTGATGCAGCATTAGAATGCGTTCGAGATTTTGAAGAGCCTTGCTGCGTTATTATTAAACACGCGAACCCGTGCGGAGTAGCAACAAGGGAAAATATTCACTTGGCCTATCTTAGTGCTTATCAAACGGACCCAACATCTGCATTTGGGGGAATTATTGCGTTTAATCGTGAACTTAATGAAGAGACAGCTCAATCTATTACCAAGCAACAATTTGTTGAAGTAATCATTGCCCCAAGAATTAGCTCTAAAGCTAAATCTATACTATCTAAAAAAGAAAACATAAGGGTTCTTGAGTGTGGTGATCTTCAAAAGGCTAAACATGCTTTTGACTATAAGAAAATATCTGGAGGCCTTCTTATTCAGGATAAAGATTTAGTTATTTTAAAATCTTCTGATCTTAAATGCGTATCTTTAATTCAGCCAACTAACAAACAAATGCTCGACTTATTGTTTGCTTGGAAAGTTGCTAAATATGTAAAGTCTAATGCAATTATCTACGCAAAAAACCAAATGACGATCGGGGTTGGAGCAGGTCAAATGTCAAGGATCTACTCTGCTAAAATTGCTGGCATTAAAGCTGCCGATGAAAACCTTGAAGTCAAGGGTTCAGTAATGGCGTCAGACGCTTTTTTTCCTTTTCGAGATGGAATAGATGCTGCTGCAGAAGCTGGAATTAGTGCTATTATTCATCCTGGTGGGTCTATGCGGGATGATGAAGTAATTGCTGCTGCTGATGAACATGAAATAGCAATGGTATTTACGGGTATTCGCCACTTCAAACATTAAAACACAACTTTATTAACTATTAAGGGATTCTCAATGATCAAAAGCGCAGGTGAATTAATATCAGATGCTCAAACAAAAATTAATTGTGTTGATGCAAATGCAGCAAAACTTCTCTATCAAAATTCAAATAATTCTGTAATTATTGATGTTCGTGAAGTAAATAATTATGAAGAATTGAGTCTCAATGATTCGATAAATATTTCTAGAGGATTAATTGAAATGAAAATCGGCAAACATTGTCCCAATCCTGAAACTTTAATATTGACTCACTGTGCTGGTGGAGGTCGCGCCTCGCTTGCAGCTTTAACAATTCAACAAATGGGCTACTCAAATGTTCATGCTATAACCGCAACGTTTGAAGAAATTAAAGAAATATTTGATTAAATTAAAACCTTAATCATTAAAATTAAGAATTTCCTAGTACCTTAAAGACAAACAGCTTAAACCTCCATCAAGCTTTTTGAATTCTGAAACATCAACTTCAATTATTTGAAAACCTGCATCTGAAATCCTCCCTTTTGATATTGGGTATCCAGATGGAATAATTACAAATTCATTGACCCAAATACAGTTTGCCGCATAACTTTCCTCTTGTGGTATTTCTATAAAATCATAATTTTCAAAAATTGGATTACTCAAGAACTCTCCACATACTACTAACTTATTATTTTCTAGATAAGAAAGACCAGTCTTAAGGTGAAGAACATCATTTAGCTCAACAGTTGAGCCTGTTAAACCATATTTTTGCAGTAGTTTAATTGCTTGCTCAGCACCATCGATATTAGTTCGACCTGACAAACCAATATAGTAATGACTGCCCACCATCATAATATCCCCAGCTTCTATTGTTCCTGGCGCTTCAATATATTCAATATTCATAAATTCTTTTCTTAATACAGAATCTATTTGACTCACCTCATCTCTCCTGGTTGGAGCTCCTGGACGTGTAATTATTACGCACTCTGGAGTTACTAGAGCTACGTCTTCAATAAATGTTGAATCTGGGTATTTCTCACAAGGCTCAAGAACGTTAACTTCAAGACCACAAGATTTCAGCGCCTCTATATAAGACGTATGCTGAATAATTGCATTATCATAATTTGGCAATCCTAGATCCCTTGAATCGCTTAATCCATTAATTAGACTCTTTCCAGGAACCCTAACAATCGCATGAGAAAACATAAATTAAACCTTAAAATCAAAAAAATACTTACTTGAGAATGCCTTGGACTAGTTGCACCCAATAGCTACTTCCAAGAGGAAGAATCTCATCATTAAAATCATATTCTGTATTGTGGAGCATGCAGCCGCCCTCAGGACCATCCTCTGGAACTAGCCCGTTCCCAATCCAAATATAAGCACCCTCTGAGGCGTTAAGCAAAAAAGAAAAATCTTCAGAGCCCATACTTGGCTTCTCATTTCTCAAAACATTGCTACTTCCTACAACCTCTGCTGCTGCATTTGCACAAAGCTCAGCATGTTTTGGGGTGTTAACTGTTGCTGGATAATTTGGCGTTGAACTGAACGTTGCTGTCGCCCCCATTGAGTGACTTATACCCTCAACAATTTTCTTAATTTTTGCCTTTACTTCATTCCCTACATTTGTTGAAAAGTATCTTAAAGAGCCAGTTAGGTTCATGTCATTTGGAATAACATTAGAGACGAACCCTGCATCAAGCATTGTAATACTTACGACAGCAGAATCAAGAGGGGCAACATTTCTTGAAACCACACTTTGAAGCGCAGTAATAATTTGAGCTCCAATTACCACAGGGTCAACGCACTGATCTGGCATTGCTGCATGGCCACCCTTGCCTTTGATAGAAATTTTGAGTGTTTCGTTAGCAGCCATTACAGCTGTATCATGAACAGCAAATTGCCCTTCAGCCATACCTGGCCAGTTATGCATCCCATACACAGCTTCACAAGGAAACTTTTTAAATATACCCTCTTCAACCATCACACGACCGCCGCCGCCGCCTTCTTCAGCTGGTTGAAAAATAAAATGAACTGTTCCTGAAAAATTATTATTTTCTTTTAAGTGAACAGCAGCACCAAGTAGCATTGTTGAGTGACCGTCATGACCGCATGCATGCATTTTTCCATCATGAACTGATTTATGACTAAAATCATTTTTTTCTTGAATAGGGAGAGCATCCATATCTGCTCGAAGACCAATAACACGTCCTTCTTTTTTTCCATGAATAGTGGCTACTATTCCTGTAACTGCCAAGCCGCGATGCATTTCAATATCATTGGCCTCAAGAACTGCAGCTATATAGTCACTAGTTAAATCTTCTTTAAAGCTAAGCTCGGGATGTTTATGAATGTGATGACGCCATGTCACCATGTCTTCGTGTAACTCAGATTGTTTTTTAATAATAGACATTCTTTAGCTCCTTAGGCACTCATTCATTGAGTCAAAAGGTGACTCTTCTATCACTATAGCTTTATACCTTTCACCCAATATCTCAATTTCAAGTTCTGTTCCAAGAGTTGCAAGTTCAAGCCTTACAAGCCCTAGAGCAAGTGACTTTTCACAGCGCCATCCATATCCTCCAGATGTAGCTCTTCCAACAACCTCGCCATCTTTATAGATCGCCTCTGAACCGCGTGCATCTGCATCAACTACTCCTAAAACCTCCAGAGTGACAAATCCATTTGAAGGCCCACGATCCTGCCACTCTTTAAGAGCAGATTTACCTATGAAATCATTTTCTTTGTCAAGCTTTACAAAACGATCAAGACCAGACTCATAAGCGGAATATTCAATTGACATCTCTCTTGGAATTAATCGGTAAGATTTTTCAAGGCGCATACTATCCATTGCACGTATGCCAAATGGTTTAATTTCAAACTCAGCTCCCGCCTCCATTAGCTGGTCAAATATGTAATTCTGCATTTCAATTGGATGATGAAGTTCCCAACCAAGCTCACCAACAAAGTTAACTCTCAGGGCTTCTGCAGTTGCGAAGCCTACATTAATTTTTTTACCTGTTAGCCACTTAAAGTTATCGTTTGATAAATCAGTATCAGTCAGTTTTTGAAGGACATCACGAGACCTTGGACCAGCTAAAACAAGCACACCAGTTTGAGTTGTAACTCGCTGGATATTCACACTTCCATCTTTTGGTGCGAGCTTAAATAAATAGTCATGATCATGCGTTTCAAATGCACCTGCTGAAACTAAATAATAACTTTGAGGACCGGTTTTATAGACTGTAAATTCCGCTCGAACCCCTCCGTTTAAAGAGAGCATATGAACTAGACTAATTCTACCAATAGCTTTAGGCATCTTGTTTGCAAAGATATATTCTAGCCATTCCTCTGCTCCAGGTCCTTTAACTATACATTTTGCAAAAGCAGACATATCTAGTAGTCCAACTTTATCATTAACATGCTTACATTCATTTCCAACATGTTCAAAATAATTAGAGCGCCTAAATGAATTTTTTTCTACAATTCGCCCATCCTCTAAAGCTGTCGCATGGTTTTTATTCATCAATACTTTTGCTGGATCTTCTTGATTTAACTCCTCTACACTTAGAGAATAATCAGCACTAGGCATAAACCAATTTGGACGCTCCCAACCATATACACTCCCAAATACAGCCCCCAAAGCTTTCATACGATCATAACAAGGTGCGGTTTTCAAGGGTCTTGCAGCACTTCTCTCTTCATCGGGATAGTGAGTTGTAAAAACATTTGCGTAAGCCTCTTCATTTTTTTCTTTCAAATATCCTCGAGTAGCATAAGGGCCAAAACGACGAGGATCAACGCCCATCATGTCAACTGTAGGCTCTCCATCAACAATCCACTCAGCCAACTGCCATCCAGCTCCGCCCGCAGCAGTTATGCCAAAGCTATGGCCTTCATTTAGCCAAAAGTTTTTTAGTCCTGGTGCAGGACCAACAATTGGATTTCCATCAGGAGTGTATGCAATAGCTCCGTTATATACGTCCTTAATTCCTACCTCACCAAACGCAGGAACACGATTAATACAGCGATCAATATGCGGCATTATGCGATCAAGTTCACCATTAAATAGCTCATATTGACAGTCTTCTTTAGGGCCATCAACATAGCACACAGGTGCGCCTTTTTCGTAAATTCCTAAGATCATTCCGCCAGCCTCTTCTCGCAAATAATAGGCTGCATCAGATTCACGTAGAACGGCCATTTCAGGAAGTCCTTGTTTTTTTCTTTCTAAAATTTCTGGATGAGGCTCTGTTACTAGAAACTGATGTTCAACAGGAATTACTGGAACATCTAAACCAACCATTTCACCAGTTTTTCTGGCAAAACTACCTGTACAAGAGACAACATGCTCGCAGGTAATATCGCCTTTATCGGTGGATACAATCCAGCTCTGGTCTTTTTGTTGTGTAATTCCTTCTACTAGTGTGTGCTCATAAATCTCAGCACCACGATTTCTAGCACCTTTGCATAATGCTTGAGTTAAGTCTGCTGGCTGAATATATCCATCGTCAGGGTGCTGAATAGCGCCCAACAACCCTTCCGTATTACATAAAGGCCACACTTCTTTAATTTCTTCTGGCGTTAAAAAATTTACATTAACGCCCACAGTACTTCCAACGCCAGCATAATATTTGTACTCGTCCATTCGATCTTGAGAATTTGCAAGGCGAATATTTGATACAACACTAAAGCCAACGTTCATACCAGTCTCTTTTTCTAGCTCATGATAGAAGTCGACTGAATATTGATGTAGTTTTCCAACTGAATAACTCATATTAAAGAGTGGTAATAAGCCTGCTGCGTGCCATGTTGAGCCAGAAGTTAAATCTTTACGTTCAACTAATACGACATCAGTCCAACCTTTTTTTGCTAAATGGTATAGAGTCCCTGCACCAACAACTCCGCCTCCAATAACCACCACTTTTGTTTTATTTTTCATCCAATCCTCAATGTAAACTCTAACTAAAAAAGCGAATTATATCCTTAAATTATAGCAATTAGTTAATGGTAGGATTTTTCAAAATTTATTCCGTCTATAATTTACTATATTTTTTGGAGAATTAGATGAATTTAACAATAAAGAAATGGCGCGATATCCCAACAATGGTTATGATTAAAAAAAGCAGAAGGGAAGTTGAAAAAGTTCAGCTAGATAATCGCTTTATGGAGGCTGTTGACTCTGCAGCATCAGTTGCAGATGCTACAGATGCTGACTCATACCTTACTGATTGGAATGATGAAATAATTGAAATAGCTGATGGCGACCTAAGAGAGCCAGTAGAAAAGAAAGCAGCAGAACTAGAAATAGAATTTTCTGATGAAGTATTATTAAGTTACGTCAATAACGGCGGTTACAAGCCTTAACCTTTATTTAAGTATACTTCCCATGCAGAAACTTTAATGTTTCCCTAACCTTTGTTTCTTTGAGAAGATAGCTGATAATGCTTTTAGGTGAATCTAGAAGCTCAGCATAATCAAGATCAGCTGGTTTTTTAGAAACCTTATTATTGAAGACTACAGAAATCGTAGCCCAATGTCTGCTCAACTTATAGAAACCTAGTTTTTCTTCAAGTTGCGCTAATTTATCACTTAAATAAACATCATCATTAAGCAACAACCTCCTTGAGTCAATAAACACAACCCCATCGACATGACTTGAGGCTTTATGCTCAAGCGCAAATTCTATTAACACCATATTATCTCGATGAGCAATTGCAACAACCTCTTTTTCAGAAGCTTCTTTATGGTGAATAATTGTTCCAATTGAATTATTAAAAGTGTTTCTTGCAACAATTGGTGTTTTAGTTTTAATCGAGGCCTCAATTGCTCGAGGGTGGATAACTCTTGACCCTTCATCAGCCATAGCTAACATTTGCTGAACGCTTATTGACTCAAGATAACTAGAGGCTTCCACCTGTCTTGGGTCACAATTTGCAATACCATCAACATCAGAAAATATTTCAACCTTCTCTGCACCTAAAGCTGCCGCTAATGCTACTGCAGAAGTGTCACTACCACCTCTTCCAAGTGTGCGAATATCGCCTCTTTCATTAACCCCTTGAAATCCTGCTACTACTGCAATATCTCCTTGATCAAGCGCCTCAACAATACGAGATGGATTAACATCTAATATTTCAGCATTCCCAGCATTATCGTCAGTCAAAATTCCTGACTGTCTTCCATTAAAAGAAACTGCAGGCATACCGTTACAACTTAAAAGATGAGCACAGAAAGCTGAGCATAGTGTTTCACCAACGCTCATAACGAGATCTAGTTCTCTTGGATTAATATTATGACCTACATCTTTTAATAGAGCTACAAGTGTATCCGTTGCATACGGCTCACCCTTTCGCCCCATAGCAGAAACTACAACCACAACTCTTTCGCCAGAATCAGCATAATGTTTGATATGATTTAAGACATGGGAACGAGAAACCTCGTCCCTAAGACTTGTCCCACCAAATTTCATTACTATAGGTGCAGAACTTTTTGCCATTTCAATCTTCAAAAAAAAAGAGGCAATTATAGCTTGTGACTTGCAACATAGCAAATTAGTGCTCTATAGTTAAACAGCAAATTCACTAAACTGGAAAGTTAAAATATTAAATACCAAATGTTTGTTTCATTCCATCAAGGATTAAATCTACTGAAACTAGCATCAGTAAAATACCCATGAGGCGCTCAATTGCAAGCAAGGCTCTCTGTCCAAGCATACGACCTACAACTTCTGAGGAAATTAAAATTACTCCAGAGATAAACCATGCTGCAAATACTGCTAACGCCCATTCAGGCCATCTTGATGGCTCTTGAGCCATCAACAAAATAACAGCAGCTATTGCTGAAGGGCCAGCAATTAAAGGAACTGCTAATGGAACCACAAGTGGCTCATGAACCTCATCATGAATAACCATGGCATTAACCCCAGGAAATATCATTTTGATTGCAATCAAAAACAGCATAATTCCGCCAGCAATCCCTAAGGAAGATTCTGCAATTTGAAGTGATTGCAATATATATCTTCCAATAAATAAAAAAAACAGCAAGATAAATAAAGCAATTAATAACTCTCTAATAATAATTTTTCTTCGTCTTTCGATTGGAACATTTTTAAGAACACTTAAAAATACTGGCACATTTCCAATCGGATCCATAATTATGACTAGTAAAAAAATTGCAGCTAGCAGGGTCATCAGGAAACCTAGTAATTAAATACAAAGGGGCGAATTTTATATGATTACCCCTCTAATAATTAAGTATATTTTCTGATATAAAGAAGAAATTACGTTGCAATTAAATTATTCAAAGGTGATAATTAAGTATCTGTTGTGTTCGTGCTTTGATTTATTTCCCTGAGCCGATTAAGTATAGAAAAGGAGATGAGATTGGTTGCTATTGTGTAAGCCCACCTTGAAGTGGGAAACCTGCGGTAAACATCGAACTTCCGCCTTGAACCAGAAAGGTTCAGGACAATTCAACACGGCACAATGGACCTTTCTCAAGAATATTAAACTAAGCTCAGCTGCATTTATTCTACTAATTAAACAGCTTTTCTCTTAAAATCTTCATTAATGATAGAACTAAGAAGACAACTCAGAAAACTCCGCAAATCCGTTGATGAAAAAACCCGCAAGGAAGATGGTCAAAGAATCTTGCATCAATGTCAAAAAAATGGACTTTTCAAAAATGCCAAACATATCGCAATTTTCACCCCTAATGATGGAGAAATTGAAACAGAAGATACTATTAAATTCTTAAAAAATAATGGTTATTTTGTTTACCTCCCAATTCTGGTTGAAGAAAAACTTAAATTTGCTGAAATGGGAGAGCATTTTAGAAAAAATAGATTTGGAATCGATGAGCCAATCCATACCCCTATAATGGGCGCTAAACAAATGGACCTTATCTTTATGCCACTTGTTGGATTTGATAAAAATAAAAACCGTTTAGGAATGGGTGGCGGCTTCTATGATAAGACATTAAGTTTTAAACTGAAAAGTAAGAATTACCAAGTACCAAAACTTTTTGGTCTTGCATTTGATTGTCAAGAAGTTGACTATTTGGACTCAAAGCCATGGGATGTGCCAGTTGATGGCATAGTCACTCCAACCCGCTTTATCAAGTAGCTAGTCATTTTTGGCCTTACCGAGCGCTTGTTTTTGAAAAAATGATTTGAGGATTGGGGTCTCATCAATAATATTCATGCCAAAACCCCTAAGCCATCGAAATGACTCATTATTTTCTTTATACGCCCAATCAAGTCCTGTCATTGTTTTTGACATCAATTCATTATCTAATCGGCGTGCTCTTGCATACTTCCTTAAAACTAGAGGATCGCCCAATGATTTATCGGTATTTTCAACTAGCTGCTTACTAAGCCCCATTGCATCTGAAAAACCTAAGTTAGCACCCTGGCCAGCTAATGGATGAATACTATGAGCCGCGTCACCTATTAAAGCAAGATTTGAAAGCGTATAGTTCTTAGCACTTTTAGAGACTAAAGGGAAAATATTTCTTGAGCTTTGTAGTTTTAAAGCACCAAATCGATATTCAACTGCTTCAGATAAAGATTGGTTAAAGTTACTAGCATCCATCTCTTCGAGCTTATCAGCAAACTCATCTTTGCAAGACCAAACAATTGAAGCCTGATTTTCTGAAAGAGGTAATAGAGCAATAATACTATCTGATAAAAACCTCTGCCAAGTTGTATTCTCTAGTGACTTTTCACTAACTACATTAGCAATAATAGCTTTTTGCTTATAGTCATGTGAAGATACTTCAATGTTAGCAAGACTTCTTACTTTGGAATTAGCACCATCAGCACCAACCACCAACTTACAAAATAATCTTTGTTTATTATCAAGAGCAACCTCATAACCAAATTCATTTTTTATTAACTCATCAAGTTTTGCATGAATAATTTGAACCTTGGTTTGAGCGATTGCATGATATAAAGCAGATTGTATTAAATCATTCTCTACAATGAATCCAAGATGCTCAATGCCTTCATCTTTTGCATAAAAGTTCAGGTGTCCATGAGAGTTTTGATCCCATACCCGTGTTGAAATAAACCCTTGTTTTCTATTAATGTCATCCCAAACATTAATAGAACTAAGAAAATCTTTTGACGATGGAGTAATCGCACTGACTCTGGTGTGAAATGAGCTGCGGATCTCTGGATTGCATTCATGTGGTTCAATAATTGCGATTTTAAAGTTTTTTTTTCTTGAGAGCGCTAACGTAAATGCAAGACCAATCATACCGCCACCAATAACGATGACATCAAATTCTTTCAATTACCCTTCCCCAGCAATAGTCATTTCACTTACCAAAGTTGAGCCCACTTTTAGATTACTTCTAATATCAAAATCATTGCCTATAGAAATCACATTCCTCAACATATCCTTTAGATTGCCAGCAATAGTAATCCCAGAAACTGGGTATTGAATTTCACCCTTTTCTACCCAAAAACCATTTGCGCCACGAGAGTAATCGCCCGTTGTTGCATTAATACCCTGACCCATTAAGTCAGTTACAATAAGGCCTTTACCCATATTCTTGGTTAATTCTTCAATTCCACCATCATAATTAGAGCTAACTCGGCAGTTGCTGACGCCTCCTGCATTCGCGGTTGACTCCAATCCAAGTTGGTTTGCAGAGTATTGGCCCATTAGGTACGTGGATACCCTTCCATCTTGGACAAAAAACTGCTTTGATTTTAATACGCCGTCTAAATCAAATGCCCTTGAGCCAAGAGTTTTTAATTGAAGTGGATCTTCATAAATATTAATAGACCCTGGAAGGACTTCTTTGCCTAACGAGTCTAGCAAGAAGGATGTTTTTTTATACTGCCTCGAGCCGCTCAGAGCTCCTAGTAATTGCGAAAATAAACCGGATGATTGTCGTGCAGTAAATATAATAGGACATTTTTGAGATTCTAAGTTACGAGAACCAAGTTTTTGTTGGGCAATTTTTGCAGCTTCTAGACCAATTATAGATGGGCTCGTTAAATCTCTAGAGTCAAGAGCAATTGCATATTCATAGCCCGTTTGCATTTCAGACTCTCTTTTTGCTATTAAAGAGCAATAGAGCGAATGCTTGCTATTTTTTGACTTAGTAATCAGTCCGTTTGAATTAGCATAATAGCTTTCGCCCTCAAAACTTGATAACTCAGCGCCATCTGAATTATCAATTTCAGTCTGCTCTAATGCAATCTGCTCGCACTCTTTAGCAATCTCAATGCTTTCTTTAGCATCCAGAGTCCAAGGATGGTAAAGATCTAAATCAGGCGCATCCCACGCCATTCTGTCCTTTGGAGCTAGCCCATTAAATGGGTCTTCTTGAGTATATTTAGCAATTAAGCATGCAGAATCAATAGCCTTCTTTAGGCTCTCTTTACTGAGGTCAACACTTGCAGCCTGGCCTTTATTCTTCCCAATATAAACGCTCACATCAAAACTAGTGTCTAGGCTGTATTGTAATGTTTCAACATTTGATAACCTGACTGCAGTAGAAATACCTGAGCTTTTTCCAACTGAAAACTCAAAATCTGTCACTTTATTTTTTTTAATTAGGTCAATTGCTAACTGCGTTGTTTGTTCGAGTGAATTCATAATGCTGGATTATACTAATTGATTGATAACTTTTGACAAAACAATTAAGAACTAACTTTATCTTTTAAGGGCTTAATGTCTCTTATTTTGCGTTGCACTTCAAGTAGCAGGAGTCTACGAGTATCAGTTTTTAGAACTTTAAAATCAAAGCCATGTAGGCTAATTTCACTCATTTGCTCTGGGAGATAGCTAAAACCTGAAATAACTAAACCAGCTACAGTGTCATAATTATCACTTATGATATTAGATTCAAAGAACTCATTAAACTCTATTAGAGGTGTATTGGCTTGAAGCAAATAGCGCCCATCCCCATAGTCAATAATGTTGTCTTCTTCCTTGTCATGTTCGTCCTCAATTTCACCAACAATCTGCTCAATGACATCTTCTAGAGTTACTAATCCAGCAATCTCTCCATACTCGTCAAGAACAACTGCCATATGTGATTTATTTTGTTGAAATTCTCTCAGCAAAACGCCTAAAGGCTTACTTTCGGGTACAGATAAAGCATCCCTAAGGTACTCTCTGTAATTAAACTCGTCCTTATTGTCTTGAGCAAAGTGGGCTAGCAAATCTTTAGCTAATACAATACCAAGAATTGAGTCCTGCTCAACATTGTGAATTGGAAATCGAGAGTGGGATGAACTGACCATGATTTGAAGCAAATCCTCAGTGGATGATTCTGAATTTATCATAGTCATTTTTGATCGAGGAACCATTACGTCTCGCACTTTTAGGCTTTCGACTTGCAACGCGCCCTCAATAACAGTCCTACTATATGGATCAATAACTAGGTTTTCTTCAGCCTCTTCTAAGGCCTGCATTAACTGCGCTCGTGGCTTTAAAGTTTGTGGGAAAAACTTATCAAAGAACCTATTAAATAATGGCCAACTGGGAGGTTTTTCTGCGTTCATAATTTTAATGAATGGATTGTATGATGCTTATTTTACCTTGGATTGGTCTTTTTATTGCTTCGCATTGCTTTTCCCTCAGCTGCCCTCTCCTTACGAGCTTTTTTAGGATCGGCAACAAGAGGTCTATAAATTTCAACTCGGTCCTTTTCACGAAGGATAGTATCAAGGGTTGCAAATTTGGAAAAAATACCGACCCTATCCTTTGTAAGATCAATCTGCTCAAAAACTTCAAGAATGCCAGAGGCTTCTATAGCTTCTTTTAATGTAGATCCACTTTTAATCTCAATGCTTATAAGGCTTTGCTTATTAGGCAGAGCGTAAGCAACTTCAACTATCATAAATATCGCTCATTGTTTGTGCGTCATGAAAGTCAAGTCTTCCCTCATAAATGGCTCTTCCAGTTATGGCGCCGATGATGCCGTGATGCGCATTTTTCAAAAGTGCAGCAATATCATCAAGATTAGTTATGCCTCCAGACGCAATTATTGGAATAGACGTTTGTTTTGCAAGATTAGCTGTTGCCTCTACATTAACTCCCTGCATCATTCCATCTCTAGCAATATCAGTATAAATAATTGAACTAACACCATATTGCTCATATTTTTTTGATAATTCTACGACATTTAAATCTGTCTGTTTAGCCCATCCCTCTGTCGCCACAAGTCCATTATTTGCATCAAGTCCAACAATAATTTTATCTGGGAATTCTCTACATAAATTAGACACAAACTCAGGCTTTGTTACAGCCATGGTTCCAATAATAAGATAGCTTATTCCAGCATCAACATAGGCACTAGCAGTTTTTAAATCACGAATCCCACCGCCAATTTGGACAGGTAAATTTGGAAATTTTTTTGTGATTTCATTAACGCACTTTGCATTAACTGGTTTACCTTCAAACGCACCATTAAGATCAACCAAGTGAAGCCTTCTTGCGCCCTCATCAACCCATTTAGCCGCCATCTCTGTTGGGTTATTAGAAAAAACCGTACTATCTTCCATCAACCCTTTTCTTAGGCGAACACATTGGCCATCTTTTAAATCGATTGCAGGAATTATAAGCATAGAATTTTTAATTTAATTGACAACTGTATTATATGCACCTTAATCCACCAAATGATTGCTTTAAATAGCAATATAGGCAAATTTAGCTAGCACAAATCTAAACTGGTTGAAGCTCTTCGAGACTCCAGCGAGGCTTAATCGATATCTCGTAATGATCATTAGTCTGCCCTGCAAGAAAGCGATAATGGCCTGCTAAAGCAATCATAGCACCATTATCCGTACAAAAATCAAGTGCTGGATAAAAGACATTGGAGTCAAGTTTCTCAGTCATGTCATTTAAAGATTTACGAAGTGAAAGATTAGCACTAACTCCTCCAGCCACAACCAAGGTTTTAAACCCAGTATGTTTGAGTGCACGGCTGCATTTAATTGTTAGCGTCTCAGTTGCAGCAACTTCAAAAGCTTTTGCAATATCTTCTTTTTCATTTGGAAACTCAATAAATGTATTTTTAGCAAATGTCTTTAAACCACTAAAACTAAAATCAAGCCCTGGCCTGTCTGTCATTGGTCTAGGAAAGATAAACCTATCTTTAACGCCTTTCGTTGCAAGTTTAGCAAGTGCAGGACCACCAGGATAACCTAAACCGAGTATTTTTGCAGTTTTATCAAAAGCCTCACCAACTGCATCATCTAATGATTCGCCAAGGATTTTATATTCACCTATTCTGGTAACCTCGACAAGTAAAGTATGGCCACCCGAAACCAGAAGCGCTACAAATGGAAACTGTGGCTTCTCAACCTCCAATAAAGGAGCTAAAAGATGGCCCTCCATGTGGTGAACTCCAAGCGCTGGAATTCCAAGCCCCCAGGCTAGACTCTGAGCAATAGAACCTCCAACCAACAAAGCCCCGGACAACCCAGGTCCAGCGGTATAGGCAATGCCTGTAAGGTCCTTTAATTGAATGTGACTATCACTAAGCGCTTCCTTAATCAAAGGAAGGGCTCTTTGAATATGGTCTCTCGAAGCTAGTTCTGGAACCACGCCCCCATATTCCGCATGCAAATCAACCTGAGAAAAAAGTTTGTGCGAAATAAGGCCTTTTTTACTGCTATAAATTCCTATTCCTGTTTCATCACATGAGGACTCAATCCCCAATGTAATTAAATTTTTATTAGCCACCTGCTGTTTCACCTAAATAAACCTTCTTTACCTCTTCATTTGCCAAGATAGAATCTTTCCCGCCTTGCGCAATTATCTTTCCAGCGCTTAAAACATAAGAGTGATTACAAGTATCAAGCATTTCTCTATAGTTATGATCAGTAATCAGAATACCAATTCCCTTATCTCTGAGCTGATAAATAATTTCTTGTATATCACCAACAGATATTGGATCTATTCCAGCAAAAGGCTCATCAAGCAAAATAAACTTTGGATCCATCGCTAAGGCTCTAGCAATTTCTACCCTTCTCCTCTCACCACCAGACAAGGTAATACCTTTAATATGACGAACATGTTCAACCTTAAATTCAGACAAAAGCTCTTCGAGTCGACGAGCTCTATCCTTTGGTAAGATTGATTTATTCATTTCAAGAACAGCCATGATGTTATCTTGGACGCTTAATTTTCTAAAAATTGAAGGCTCTTGTGGAAGATAACCAATACCAAGATTAGCTCTCTTATGAATTGGCATATGGCCTATACTTTTATTGTCAAGAATGACCTCGCCTTTACTCGATCTGACTAGCCCACACGCAATATAAAAACATGTAGTCTTACCTGCACCATTAGGGCCCAAAAGGCCAACAATTTCTCCAGCACTAACCGAAAATGAGACGTCATTAACGACTACTCGTCTTGCGTATTTTTTGTAAAGATTTTTTACTTCTAATTTATGTTGTGACATTCTATTTAAATGCGTTAATACTGTTGACCATCTTACCCTAAATGTATTCAATATTCTTGGAGCTATAGAGCTCCTTGGTGCCATTTTCTGTTAAAACTTCTAATGCGCCTTGGTTGGAAATTCCTACCACCACTCCCTCAAAAGATTTGCCAAATTCTAGTGATTTAAGCTTTGCACCTTTAAGCATATCGTATTGATCCCATTGAGAAAGTAGGTCCGACAAACCATTTAATTTAAAATAAGCGGACATGGATAAGATATTATTAATGATTGATGCTGTAAGTTCATGAATATCTGGCAACTTCTTGCCAATTTTTGAAAGATCAATCCAAGGAATATCACAAAATATTTCTTGCTCTAAATAATAGTTAAGACCAACTCCAATAATGACAGATTGAAACCCACCCTGAATACTGTTTTCCAACAAAATTCCTGCTAATTTTGCTTCCCTAAAATAAATATCATTAGGCCACTTAATTTTAAACCCATCAACTTTACATTCTCTCTCTAAAGCCTTAATAATTGCCAAACCTACAACTAAACTTAAACCATTTAAATTAATATCAATTCCAAATGTTTGACGAATTGACAGAAGAATACTGCCATCTTTCTGAGATAACCACTCCCTTCCATGCTGACCCTTTCCCTGAGTTTGCTCTCGTGTTACACATAGCTGCGCTATATTAGAGCTTGGCAAACTATTTAGAAAGGAGCTAGTACTCTCTAGAGAATCAAAATAATGACACTCTAGATCATTTCCAATCAGTCTCTTTAGAGAAGAATAATGATCCATGTAAATATGAAAATAATTAAAGAGATTGAAACCGCTGCTGATGCAACATCCTTAGCAAAACCTGATAACTCATGCTGCTCAAGACTAATCCTGTCAACAACAGCCTCAATTGCTGAGTTTAACATCTCAACAATCAAAACTAAAAATATAGGCGTAATAAGAAGTACTTTTTCAACTGGTGATTCACCAAGCCAGTAGCCAAGAGGGGTCAGCACAACTGCCAACCACACTTCAAGTCTAAATGCATATTCAGACTGATAACAGGCCTTGAACCCTTTTGCAGAATAGATTGAAGCAGACCAAAGTTTTTTAATGCCCGTAGGTTTTTTATTTTCTTTCATAAAGTTCGTATTATCCAGAATAGACTCATTTAGATAGTTACAATAGTTTGTTAAAATATTATTATCGATTTTACAATAAAAAAAATTAGCGGTTGCTTATGAAAATTGCACTTGGTGTTGAATATTTAGGTACGGATTTTCATGGGTGGCAAATCCAGAAATCTGGCCTGAGAACAGTCCAAGGTGTTGTTGAGCCTGCTTTATCTAAAATAGCAAATCACCCTGTAAGGGTATTTTGTAGTGGCAGAACCGATGCTGGCGTTCATGCACAAGAGCAAGTCATTCATTTTGAAACTCAAACGACAAGGACCGAGGGAGCGTGGCTCTTTGGAGGTAACGCGAACCTGCCAAGTGATGTAAATTTTAAATGGGCTAAGGAAGTTAATGATGATTTTCATGCAAGATTTAATGCACATGCACGCTCTTATGAGTACAAAATTCACCATCATCCTGTTAGGTCATCACTAAAGACTGGCTATTATTTATGGGAGCCTAGGTCCCTTAACATCGATGACATGAGAAAAGCAGCGGCTTTTTTGGTCGGTGAGCATGACTTTTCATGCTTTAGAGGCAGCATGTGCCAAGCAAAATCTCCTATTAAGACAATCGAATACCTTCAAATTGATGAAATAGGTGACGATCTAATTATTAAGGTTAAAGCAAATGCTTTTCTACACCACATGGTTCGCAACCTGGTAGGAACACTTTTAAAGATTGGGAGAGAAGAAGAAAGCCCTGAGTGGATGCTATCAGTGTTAAATAGTAAGGATCGGAAACAAGCAGGGCCAACTGCGGAACCACAAGGCCTCTACTTTATAAAGGCTTACTATCAGACGCTATAATTAACTTGAAACCACTGCATCATTAAGACCTTCAACCTGGGGTTGGTTGTCCTCATTTTTACTATTTTCTAGTTCTTGCCAAACATATTTTAAGGCATCCGCTCTCAAGTCAAAAAATCGATTATCACCAAATCGCTTTTTGAATCCAGAACGAAATAACTCTGCCTCCAATCTTTCAGTTCTAGCAAAAAGAATTTCAACTCCTGAATTTGAACATGTTTCAACTAAGCCAGATAAAACTTGCTCACCACTTGCATCAACCTGAACAATTGAAGCCACATCAACAATAATGTATTTTAGTTCTTCATTATTTTTAGCAATTAATTCAAGCAACTTAGTTTCAAAATATGCTGCATTAGCAAAATAAAGCGACCCACTCCATTTTGCAACTTTAACAACATTGCTAGCTTCATTTGAGTCATCCGCAAACCTTGAGGCAATAATCGAGCCGTGTTCAACTGATAATTCAGAAAAATTTGGCTCCATAGTTCTATATAAAAATAATCCTAGAGACATAATCACCCCAAAAGCGATACCATTTTCTAAATTCGGTGCAAAAACTAGAGTCATCACAAATGTTAATAGGCCAACCAGTCCATCATGCTTCTCAACCTTCCATGCATGCTTAAGCGGAGCAAAATGAATCAAACTTGCAACTGACATTAAAATAATAGCCGCAAGAGTAGCGAGGGGAAGATGATAAAGCAAAGGCGTCAGCCAAAGAATAGTTATGCCAACAATAGCTGCTGTTACTACGGATGAGAAGCCAGTAACTGCACCTGCAGTTAAATTAACCGCTGAACGCGAAAAAGAACCTGAGACAGGGTAACCCTGAAAGAAGCTTGAAGTAACATTTGATAGTCCTTGACCAATGAGCTCTTGATTCACATCTAGGCGCTGCTTCGTCGAAGCCGCCATAGACTTAGCAACCGATATTGCCTCCATAAAGCCAATTAATGAGATTGTAATTGCATAGACAAATAAGGTTCCCATAACATTAAAGTCGAATCGCGGTATCTTAAAGCTAAACAAACCATTTATGTTTATTGAATTTACAATGGTCCCTCCCATCCCTTGATAGTCAATCAAGAATGAAGCTGCTGTTGACAGAACAGCTACCGTAAGAATCGCAGGCATTCTTGGGAAAAAACGCTGTAATATTAAAATTCCGACCATACCCATTAACGCCATAGCTAATGTAGGAAGATGGGTGAAATAAAATGCAGCTTCAAGAAGTCTGGCAATAGTTTCATAGCTTTGGTCTGCGTTACAAATCGTATGAAGGCCTCCAACATCACCACTCTCAATTCTTTCAGGAATAGAAAGTGTTTGGCAAGCACTTACCCAATCCGAATCATTTGAACTTATAACCCTTATACCAAAAACTTTAGGTAGCTGAGATGCTCCAATAATAATTGCAGCTGCACTTGTAAATCCAGTTACTACAGGGTGTGACAAAAAATTAACTACAAAACCTAGCCTAAGAACACCTAATAAAAACTGAAATAATCCCACAATGAGCGCCAGTAATGCTGCATAAACTGCGTAGCTCGATGGATCTGTAACTATTTCCCCAAGTGCGGCCGCCGTTAACAAAGATACAACCGCAACTGGTCCTGTAGACAGCTGCCTAGATGACCCCATAACTGCAGCAACTAAGACTGGCAAAAACGCAGCATAAAGGCCATATTGAGGGCCTAATCCAGCTAACTGTGCGTATGCCATTGATTGAGGAACGATTACAAAACCAACAGTAAGGCCGGCTAAAATATCCGCTTTTAAAGTTTTGGGATTGCTTAAATCTTTAATCCATAACAAAAATGGAAAGAGTTTTGTTATCCAGCTCATGAAATATGTTTCTGAAGTTTAGTATTTAAAATTTAAGTCTACCAAACTAAAACAGTCAGACAAGAGATTTTTAATTAAACTTATGAAAATTACACTATATTAAAAATCTCCATCCCAATCAACAATAATTTGCTTAGTTTCTGCGTTAGTAGAAATTAAAAATGGTTCAATATAGGGAATCCAATACTCTTTTTTGCCTTTGGTGACCAGAACATTGTTTGATCCTGTCTCAACAAAGTAATCAACTACGCCTAATTTTTCATTGTGCTGGTTAATTACCTCAAAACCAATCATTTCATACCAATAATGCTCACCTGGATTGAGCTTAGGCAGTTGTTCTTTATCGATATATATATCTTTTCCAATAAATACCTGAGACTGTTCTCGATTATCAACATCCTTAATATGAGCAACAATGGTTTTGGACTGCTCGCGGCCATTCGTTACCTCAATTTTTTCATAGACACCGTCACTCAAGAAGTACCATGGTTGATAGCTTAGAATATTTTTTCTTGGATCAGTATAAGACAAGAGCTTTACCCAGCCCTGTAAACCAAAAAAGCCATTAATCTTTCCGACTAATAGCTTTTTATCGTCTAACTGAGGCGCTTTTGACACCAAATTATTTTTCTGCAGGCTTCTCTTCAGCTGCTGGAGCTTC
>JACNFO010000061.1 GCA_014384565.1 Candidatus Pseudothioglobus aerophilus | reverse complement strand
ATTAGAAAAGGTGCTTAATTTCACTTTGACAGTGGCAAAGGCATCTAATTAATAATTATAAATTTACCTTCATATAAGCACTTTCACCCTGCCATAAAAAAACAATTGACAGTGCTTTGATTTAGTATCAAAATGTGATTTATCGTTCAACTCAAATACTGTTATGACTAGAAGAAAATCAGGTGGAAGAGATGCAAGAATTGCACTAAGGAGTGCGCCACTAACAAAAGAAGAAAAACCTGTTTTGCCAGGCGAAATTGGCGGAAGGTACAAACCACTTAGCGATAAACAAGTTGTTGCAATTGAAGCTAATATTTTTCGAATTCTAGAAGAAATTGGCTTTGCTGATGCCACTCCACACTGCATTGAAACTTGTGTTGCTTTTGGCGCTATTCTTGGAGATGATGGTAGATTAAGAATGCCAAAAGAAGTGGTTAAGAAAGCTATGAATCTTTCACAGCGCAACCTCACTCTGCATGGACAATCGCCAAAGCATGATTTAGATTTAAGTGGCTCAAGAGTTCACTTCTCAACTGCTGGCGCTGCAGTTCTTATTGCCGACCCTGAGAACAACGAGTACCGCGAATCTGAAAGTCAAGATCTATACGATATGGCTAGAATTGCAGATCAGTGCGAACATATTCATATGTTTCAACGAACTTGCGTCCTGAGAGATATTACTAGTCCACGTGAGATGGATCAAAACTCAGTTTATTGTGTGGCAATGGGAACTGAGAAGCATTTAGGCGCAAGTTTTACAGAATCGCAGCACGTAACTGATGCTCTTGAAATGCTTCATATTATTGCTGGAAGTGAAGAAAAATGGCGTGAAAGGCCGTTTTTAAGCATGAGTAATTGCCATGTAGTGCCTCCAATGAAATTTGCAGAAGAATCTTTAGAATGTGTTCGTGTTGGCGTTGAAGGTGGCATGCCAATACTGCTTTTATCAGCAGGTCAAGCTGGAGCAACTGCTCCTCCTCTCCTTCCAGGTGTTGTGTCCCAGGCTTGGGCTGAATGTCTTGGCGGACTGGTATATGTGAATGCTATCAAACCAGGCGCACCGGCAATTCTTGGAACTTGGCCTTTTGTGTCTGACTTAAGAACTGGATCAATGTGTGGAGGCTCTCCAGAACAAGGATTAATTTCTGCAGCTTGCGCACAGATGGGCAACTTCTTAGATCTGCCAACTGGAACCCCTGCAGGAATGACAGACTCTAAATTCCCAGATTTTCAAGCAGGATCAGAGAGAGCTTCTACTCATACAGTTACGGCAATTGCTGGAGCCAATATAATTTATGAATCTGCTGGAATGTATGCAAGTCTTTTAGGAACTTGTCCTGAAAGCTTGTTGATGGATAATGACTTGTTGGGAGCATCAATGAGAATGACCAAAGGGTTTAGTGATGATAGCGAAGAGTCACTTTGTTTTGAAACGATTAAAGATGTTTGCTTGAACGATAAAGCTCACTATCTCGGCTCAGAATTAACAATTAGCGTTATGCAAAGTGAATACATCTTTCCTGATTTAAGTGATAGGGATAGCCCAAATGATTGGGCTGATATGGGCAAGCCTGTTCTACTTGAAAAGGCTATAAAACAAAAAAAAGAAATCCTATCAGAACACTTTCCAAGCCATATAAGTGATGATGTGGATCAAAAAATACGCGCAAAGTTTAATATCAAATTAAGCAGAAAAGATATTGGCCGTAAGCCATTTAAAAAATAGATAATTAATATGAAGTCACATGCTCAAGTAGTAATTATTGGAGGTGGATCACTAGGTGTTAACCTTATGTACCATCTTACTCAGGAAGGTTGGACTGATGTTGTCCTGGTAGAAAAGGGTGAGCTCACAAGTGGTTCAACCTGGCATGCTGCTGGCCTATGCCCAAACTTTAATGGCAACCATACTCTATCGAGCATTCATGAGTACACTATAAAACTTTACGATGAGATTCTTCCTGAAAAAACTGGGTTAGATTCATCATTTCATAAAACTGGCTCACTTCGGGTTGGGCATGACAAGGTTGAAGAGCAGTGGTTTAATAATATTTTGAGTAAGGCAAATCATATTGGCTGTGAAATGCATTTTGTCTCGAAGGATGAGGCCTCAATTATCAACCCAATGATGAACTTTGACAAGGCACGCAGTATTTTATACACTCCAAATGATGGCCATGTAGACCCTACAACGGTAGTCACTCAATTAGCGCAGCTTGCAAAAAAAGCAGGTGCTGAAGTTAGTAACTTTAACCGGGTGATTGATATCAACATCCTACCAAGTGGTGAGTATGAAGTTGTTACTGAGTTAGGAAAAATTATTGCCCAGCATGTAGTTAATGCCGGCGGCTGTTTCTCACCACAGGTTGGGGCCATGGTTGGCTCTTATGTGCCATTAGTTAACTTGCAACATCAGTATTTAATTACTGATAATCACCCAGATATTGCAGCACTCTCTAAGGAATTGCCCGTAACCCGTGACTCTATTGCAGCCTCCTATATTAGACAAGAGGGCAGTGGTTTTTTAATTGGCCCATATGAGACAAGAGGCTCTAAACCATGGGCGCTTGATGGAGTAGATTGGTCATTTGACAGAGAGCTTTTTGAAGGTGACCTTGAAAGATTGATGCCTTGGTTAGAACGATGCATGGATATAGTTCCATTATTTAAAGAAGTTGGGATTAGCACAGTAATTAATGGACTGATAACCCACACGCCTGATGATAATTTACTGGTTGGCCCTGCCAAAGGATTGAAAAATTTTTGGAATCTTTGTGGCGCAAGCATTGGAATTGCACAGGGCGGTATTGGTAAATATCTAGCTCAGTGGATGGTTCACGGCCAGACGGAACTCAATATGGCTTCGCTTGATAGTCGTCGCTTTGACAAGTGGGCTGATAAAACATACTGCACCACTAGGGCGATAGAGTCATATGAGAGGATGTACTCATTTGCCTCTCCAAATGAAAATCGCCCTCATGGAAGGCCTATAAGAGTCAGCCCTCTGCACACTTTATTGAGTCAAAAGGGAGCTATTCATACTGTCAATACTGGCTATGAAAAGCCTTCTTGGTTTACTACTGATGAAATCAGAAAAGAAACTTTAACGTGGGCCCATAGTGAGGCTCATGATGCAGTATTACAAGAGTGTAGTGCTGTTCAAAATGCTTGTGGAATAACTGATATTAGTGGCACTGCAAAATTTAGAATTACTGGTAAGGATGCTTTTAAATTTCTAGATAATTTATCCTGTAATAAGTTACCTTCAAAAGATGGGAGAATTGGGCTAACCCTTTTTCATGCGCCGAAGGGTGGAATTAGGGCAGAACAAACAATTAGCCGTATCAATAAGGAGGAATTCCTTCTTATGGGAGCTATAGGCTCCGAAGTTAAAGATTATCAATGGCTTGAATGGCACTCAGATGACTTTGATATAACAATAGAAAATCTAACTGAAAGCTGGGGTGGGCTTTTACTAACTGGGCCAAATTCTAGAGAAATTTTAAGTCAATGCACTCAGGAAGACCTTAGCAATAATTCTTTTTCTTGGTTGAGTTGTAAAACAATCAAAATAGACTCTGCAGCTGTTTTTGCAATGAGAGTTTCTTATGCTGGTGAACTTGGCTGGGAGCTCCATATGCCGAGCTGGCAAATCATTTCTATCTATGAATCCTTAATGGAAATGGGAAGCTCCCATGGCTTAAAAGATTTTGGAGGACAGGCCTTTAATAGCATGCGCTTAGAAAAAATGTACAGGGCTTATGGCGCAGAATTCACCGAAGAAATTTCAGCTTTAGAAGCTGGAATGGATCGATTTCTTGACTTGAGCCGTGAGTTCATTGGCTCTAAAAATATCCGTCAAAGACAAATTGATGGAATTAAGACTAAGCTAGCATACCTCGTATTTGATGATGATATTCCAGCTGAGTGCTTTGGGAATGAAGCGGTTTTTAATGGAGATAAGCTTAGTGGAATTATAACTAGTGGCGCTTATGGCTTCAGAGTGGGCCATAGTGTGGCCTTTGCTTATTTAGAGCCAAACCTATGTAAGGAGGGAGTTAAACTTAATGTTGCAACCTCTCTAGGTAATCGAAGTTGTCATGTCTCAACGAGTGCGGCTTATGATGATAACAATAAAAAACTTCGCTCATAAATTAATAACTCGATTAAAATACCTTTCAAATCAATAGTGAGATACCAAGCTATCCAATGAGTGAGCAAAGCAGACTAAGGCAGATTAAAAGTCCATGCGTGAGTATTTGCAAATACAATGAAAATAATTTTTGTGTTGGCTGCAATCGTCATATGAATGAAATATTTGATTGGTTTGACTTTACAGATGAAATGCGCACTGCAATTATGAAGGATTTATTGACTCGTGATATTACCGCAACTCCTGAGTAAAAAATAATTAGAAATAAAAAAGGCTAAAACCAACACCAATCATTATTACTCCAAAAACCCTATTCACTCTCAAGGCAATTTTTTGACTACTTATTAGTTGCCTTAATTTTTTTCCTAGAACACCAATAAATACCAAACCAAGCAACAATGAAGTGGCAACAGTAGCTACGATTTTCAGTCCATAAGCTAAACTTACTTGATTGAGATCAATCAGAGAAGGAAGGACTGATAAATAGAAAATCATTACCTTTGGATTAGTTCCAGCTAAGAGGAAACCAGTCAGTAATTCTTTCAAATGGGATTGGGCTGAAACTTCATTATCCATACTGAATTTTCCAGCAGTCCATTGACAGTAGCCCAAATAAAATAAATAACAGGCTCCAAAATATTGGACCGCGTTTGTAACAGGTGTAATCAAATCGGCTAGAGCATTTAAAGAAAAAATGACAATAGTTAAATATGTCAGATCACCAAGTGTCATTCCAACTGAAAAAAATATTGCTGAGGCGAGTCCTCTCGAAGTAGAAATAGAAAGAAGTGCCAGAGTTCCTGGACCAGGGGTTACTGCAAAAACAAATAGAGTAAATCCAAGGACTAAAAAAATATTTATTTCCATAATCAGCTACCTAGAGGGCAAGAAAGCCTTAAGCTTCAAATCAATTAAAACAAATAAGGCAGATACTGCCATAATAATTCCTATAATATTTTGTAAGTTTAGTGCTTCTTGAAAAAAAATTGCCCCAAAAGCAATTGCAAAAAATGGTGACAGCAAACTAAAAACCGAGGTTTTTTTAGATCCTATAACTCTTATACCAGTATAGTACAATGCGGTAATAGCGGTACCAGCTATAACTGAAACAAAAAGAATGTTAATCCAGAAAATATAATCCATATCCATTAAAGTTACAAGAAGACTTGTATCATAAGAATAAACCCAATCGATCATAAAGCCAAATAGGCTTATGTAAAAGTTAAAGGCCAGTACATGCATATTTTTCATATAGGCTCCAACAATAGTTACAGCTGCATAAGCCAAAGCTGCCAAAACAAAATAGAGATTGCCTCCACTGATTAATTGTGCCAAGTTAGATTGATCAAAATTCATCATCAAAAGGACACCAATTGTGCCCACCAGTAGTGCGGCCCAGTCCTTAATAAGTGGCTTAGATTTCTTTGAAAATATCATAAAAATATAGACAAATATTGGAATCAAAACAGTAACTAATGCAGCCCCTAAGCCCGCAGCGCCCCTTTGCATGCCCATAAAATAAAACCGATAGTTACTAATCATAAAGATTGCAATGACGATTGATAACACAAGATTAAACAAACTAATTTTGATAGGTATTTTCATCCATATCAAAAGTGGGATGGTTGAAAGAACAGATAAGAAAAACCTATAGACGACAATCTCATCTTCACCGATATAAAAGGAAAGATATTTTGCTGAGATACCTGATAATGCCCACACAAATGGAACAAGAATCATTATAAATGTCATATTTTTTTCAGATTGAAACATTATTTTCCTAGGTAATATTAGTACAGACCCACAAAACAACCAACCAAAATCATCGTAATACCAGTAATCTCATTTACACGCTTGATAATCACTGGATTTGCAATATGTTTTCTTAGTCGAAGACCTAGGATGTTTGCTAGAGTGAGTACGAAGAATACTGTAATTCCAATAACTGAAATTACTTTAATTTCGGTTGCAACGGTCAAATTATTTAAATCTATAAAAACTGGTAGAAAAGATAAATAAAAAATAATGGTCTTAGGGTTGGTAACCCCAACAATAAATCCTGCTAATAAAAGCTTTAGTGTTGAACTTTTGTTACTTGTTTGTTCGAAGCTAATACCTCTTGACCTATACTGCTGGTAGCCAATATATACCAAATAGGATGCGCCTAAAATTTTAACGTAGAGCATGCTATCACTAATTAGACCTGCTATGGCATTGAGTGCTAACATTGCAAGTGCGACATAAATGATATCACCAACAGTATGTCCAATTGAAAGCCACACAGCAGGAATAGGGCCATATCTTGTAGAAATTGCCAGCACTGCAAATAGGCCAGGTCCTGGCGAAATTGCATAAACAAATGTAGCAAACGTTAGAGAAAGCAGGGTAAGTAAATCCATTGCAAGATTATAAACATTGCATCTGCTATAATTATCAATAAATTTTAAACGACCATTAAGCGTATTAAATGAACTTAAACTATCTTGATTTTGAACAACCAATAGCTGAACTTGAAGAAAAAATTGACGCCCTAGAGAGCATCAAAGATGATGCCGATATTGCTAAAGAAATGGAGTCACTAAAAGCAAAAAGTGAACTGTTAACAAAGAAAATTTTTTCATCGCTAACTGATTGGCAGGTTTCGCAGCTAGCAAGGCATCCTCAAAGGCTTTACACTTTAGACTATATTGATAAAATCTTTGATGAGTTCACTGAGCTTTGTGGGGATCGAGCCTATGCAAATGATCATTCATTGATTGGTGGAATTGCAAAAATTGATGACCTCACATTTATGTTTATTGGGCAGCAAAAAGGCCGCTCAACAAAGGAAAAGATTTTCCATAACTTCGGCATGACAAGGCCTGAAGGTTATCGCAAAGCCCTTAGACTCATGAAGATGGCTGAAAAATTCTCACTTCCAGTAATTACTTTTATAGACACCCCTGGGGCCTATCCTGGAATTGGTGCTGAAGAGCGGGGACAAAGTGAAGCGATTGCTAGAAACTTATTTGAAATGTCTACCTTGAAAACACCAATCTTATCTGTAGTCATCGGTGAAGGTGGCTCAGGTGGTGCCCTTGCAATTGGTCTTTGCGACACTATGATGATGTTTGAATACAGCATTTATTCTGTTATCTCTCCAGAAGGTTGTGCCTCAATACTTTATAAAGACGCCTCTAAGGCGCCAATTGCCGCAGAGTCACTTAAACTAACAAGTAAGCATTTAAAAAAACATAAACTAATTGAAAAAATAATACCGGAACCTCTTGGCGGAATTCATAGAGACCCTGAAAAGGCTTCTGTATTTCTTAAAAAAGCCCTGATTAAAGAGCTAACTAATCTAATTGACTTGCCTATTGATAAACTTATTGAGAATAGACATGAAAAACTACTAGGCTTTGGAAGATTTAGCGAATAAAGATGAATACTTAACTGGCAAGAAAATTGTCGTTGCCTTAAGTGGTGGTATTGACTCAGTTGTACTCCTTCATTTTTTAAATAAACACTTCCCCGGCAATGTTCGAGCTGTTCATATAAATCACAACCTGTCTAAATTCAGCAAAGAGTGGTGTACTTTCTGTTCAGCCCTATGTAACAATCAAAAAATTGAGTATAAAGATATAGATATAAATCTTGAAAATTCTTCTAATATCGAAGAAAATGCACGTAAAAAACGCTATCTTTCATTAAAGTCTGAATTAAGAGTGGATGAGATTCTTTGTACCGCACATCACCAAGAGGACCAGGCTGAAACTTTTTTACTGCAATTGTTTAGAGGCAGTGGAGTTGCTGGACTTGCCTCAATGCCAAAAATAAAAAGTATTGGTGACTCAGAGCTTTATCGTCCATTTCTAAATATTTCAAAACAAAAAATCATAGACTATGCTTCAAAAAATCATCTCGAATGGATAGAGGATGATAGCAACCGAGATACTAATTTCAAAAGAAACCTATTAAGAATTGAATTTCTACCAAAGCTATCAAGCGCATTTAATGGACTTATTAAGAATGTATCAAGAAGTGCGGCGCATCAGGCAGAAGCATTGAAGCTGATGCAAGACTTGGCCGAACTTGATATTAAAAATTTTGAATTACTGATCAATAACAAAATTCAAGTTAGTTCATTAATTCAACTACCGAAACGAAGAATGGTTAACGTGCTTCGTTATTATATTGCCAATCTAGGCTTTCTATTACCTTCTAATAAAGTTCTCAATGAGCTTATCTCTTCATTGAGTGCAAAAACTGATGCTAATGTAATCTTAAGATGGCATCACTATGAAGTTAGGCGATACAATAATAAGTTGTATTTTTTTGATGAGCATATTGAGTCGTCAAAACTACCATGCCCCTATTACGAAGCATTAAAAAACCTTCCTAATTTTGAAATACGTTTTCGTTTAGATGGTCAACGAATAAAAGTTAAAGGGAAAAGCCACTCCCAATCTCTTAAAAAAGTACTTCAGGAATCAAGCATCCCTCCATGGGACAGAGATAAATTAAGAATGTATTATGTAGATGGCTCTTTACGAGCCATGGAAGTCCTCGGTGAAATTACTGAAGTTTAAATACTATTAATTAAAGTAGCTATTGTTAAAGTCTTTATTAAGGGCTTCTTGCGTATCCGAATTCAAAATAATTTCATAATCATAATGGGGGTGGGAAACGCCAACCTTGACTGGTGCTTTTGATCCAAAATCAACCATCATATTTTGATCAAACTCAAAACGCATAAAGTGAACAGCTGAGGTCTTAACCTCTGTTTCTCTATCCATGTCCTCATTACAAATAGCGAACACTTTGTCATGATTACCAACTTGAAAATAGATGCTTCTTTCAACGCCGATTAATTTAGATAATGCAGCCGTTCGCTCCTCAACATTAGTATACTCAATCATCATAGTGGCCTTCAAATTTGACCCCTCAGGCACAAGTGAGTTGTACACATCGAGCTCCTCTTGAATACCGTCAGCCTCAAAAATTTTCTCTATACGAAGCATCTCTTGAATCTGAAACTGGACTGTTTTCTTGTTTTCAAACAAGATCCTTACATGCTCTCCAAGATTAACCTCTCTGAGCTTTTTTGTTTGAATAGTATCTGAACGAATAGCTGAACGTTGTTCTGCGTATTCTTCAAGAGACAATAAGTCTTGTCTTGTTAGCATTTAATTAACCTCATTTATGTTATAAATCATAAGCCATTTTCACCAAGCTAATTGGATGAATGGATTCTATATCTTGCGTAGCAATATGGGCGACATGGTTTCCAGCCATAACGCAGTCACTAACAACCAAATCGGTTGTGTCAGTTATTTTTTTAGCAACTGGCATTCCAATTTGCACAGAGTAAGTATGCGTATCTTTTCTGACTCCATATGTACCGTCATGCCCAGAACATCTTTCCGCAATATTTACATCTAGGTCTGGGATTAAGCCCAGAATTCTTTTAGTGTGTGAGCCAATGTTTTGTACTCTTTGGTGACAAGCAATTTGATAAAGCACTTCTTTATCAATTGGCTTGAAATTACTATCAAACTGGTTACTTTCTTTTAAAAATGATAGATATTCGAAGGGATCATAAAACGCTTTAGATATCGCCCTAATATCTTCATTTTCAGAAATTATCATTGGCAATTCATTTTTAAACATTAAGACACATGAGGGTATTGGCGCAATTATTTTATAACCATCATTCACTAACTTTATAAGTGGCGTTATATTTTCATTCGCATACTTAACCACCGCCTCAAGATCACCAAGCTCCATCTTGGGCATACCGCAACACTGCGTTTTTTTAATGAGTTTTACTTCTACACCGTTATGCCTTAGAACATCCACTAAATCGATAACTGTTTGAGGATCATTATATTCACCATAACAAGTTCCAAAAATTGCTACCTTAAATTTACTTGAAGAATTATCTTCTACAAAAATTTTTGAAAGTTTTTTGGTATGGTATTTTGGAACAACAGCATCAACATGAACACCTAAAACTTTTTCTGTTACCTTTCTCATTGTTTTGTTGCTATTAGACCAATTAACAATTGGCGAGATTACTGGCAAAGATGCAACAGAACCTACTTTTTGTGGTGACGTTAAGATTTTATGAGACAGTTTTGTTTCGCCCTTTTTAAATTGAATTGCTTTTGCTCGAAGCATTAAATGTGGGAAATCAACATTAAAGTCGTGCGGCGGAACATAAGGGCATTTTGCTACGAAACATAAATCACACAAATAGCATTGGTCAACCACTTTCTTGTAGTCTGCCTTATCAACGCCATCAACCTCAAATGTTTGGGACTCATCAATCAAATCAAAGAGAGTTGGGAAAGACTTGCAAAGGCTCACACAACGTCTACAACCATGGCAGATATCAAATACTCTTTCTAATTCTGTGTTGAGAGACTCTTCATTATAAAAATCTTCATCTTTCCAATTTAGAGGGTGGCGAGTTGGTGCTTCTAAATTACCTTCTTTAAATTTAGACATATTTTCCTAGGATTTGTTACCATAGGCTAAGCCTATGGTAACGAAGTTTTTATAAACTATCTAGTGCTTTTTGGTAACGATTTGCATGAGAACGTTCAGCTTTAGCTAAAGTCTCAAACCATTCAGCAATCTCATCAAAACCCTCATCTCTTGCTGTTTTCGCCATACCTGGATACATATCAGTGTATTCATGAGTTTCTCCATGAACAGCACTTTCAAGCATCTCTCTTACTTCCTTAGCAGGCATATCTGTACCTGGGTCACCAACACCACCTTCAATGAGATGCTCCATATGACCATGAGCATGGCCAGTTTCACCTTCTGCAGTTGATCTAAATAAAGCAGCCATATCTGGCTCACCAAGAACATCACATTGGTTTGCAAAATATAAGTAGCGTCTATTTGCCTGTGACTCTCCAGCAAATGCATCCTTTAAACTTTGTTCTGTTTTACTTCCGCTTAATGACATAACTTCCTCCGATTGGTTAAACGAGCCATCATCATACCAGTACTTTATATATAAATAAATTGAATAAATATGTATATAATATCCGTAAAAAACGAATATAAAATGACCCCCTCGCTAAAAAACTTACAGTATTTAGTTGCACTAAAAAAAACGAATCACTTTTCCAAGGCTGCAGATGATTGCTTTGTTAGCGCTTCCACATTCAGCGCAGGAATATCAAAACTTGAAAGCGACTTAGGAGTTCTGCTGGTTGAGAGGGACAATAAAAACGTTCACTTTACAGCCACTGGAAACCGAGTTGTAAAACAAGCTCTATTAGTGATGGCTGAGATTAATGTCTTATTAAGTACTGCAAAGTTAGATTTTTTTGATTCTGAAGTTACCATTGGAGTAATTCCTACGATTTCTACCTATATTCTGCCAAATTTCTTGTCAAACTTAAGTAAGCTTTATCCAAAACTTAAGGTTTCTTTTAAGGAAGATACCAGTGAAAATTTACTTAAGCAACTAGAGCAAGCTAAGATTGACTTTGCCATATTTGCTTTTCCATATGAATTGCCCAACTTTATTGAAAGCTTTCAAGTCTTTTCTGACCCAATTTACTTTATTCAACATAAAAAACGCAAATCTAAAGTAATTGATAATGGGTCACTACTAATGCTCGAGCAGGGCCACTGCTTGAGGTCACACATATTACAAAATAATAAAATTTCAAATCAGCATATTTCTGATTTTTCTTGTACCAGTATTTCAACCCTTGTTGCTATGGTCGATACCGATATTGGTGTGAGTTTTCTACCCAAAATGGCAATCGATTTTGGCATACTTAGGCATTACCCCAATATATCCATTGATATGAATTCAACCAAGGCAAAACGAGATATTGGAGTTATCTATAGAAAAAATAATCAGCAAGAAGAAAGCATCAAAAAACTCGCAGGACTTCTAATCAATTCTTAGTTTTGCCTAATGGTATGGGTTGCTAATCCCCAGAGTCTTTAAAAAATCAATTTCAATAGACTCCATTTTATTAGCAGATTCAAGATCTGTATGGTCATGTCCTACCAAGTGAAGAATGCCATGTATCGCCATATGAGTCAAATGATCTGAAAACGTTTTACCTCCTAATAGTGCCTCTTCTCTTACCACGTCAGCACAAATAACAACATCGCCTAATATTGACTCTCCAATTTCCTCAGGAATATCGCTTTGAAAAGATAACACATTAGTTACTTGGTTTTTATCTCGGTACTCTTTATTGAGAACTTGAATCTCAACAGGAGATACTATGCGAATGAGTAACTCACTTTCTTTAACCCCTGATTCACTCATAAATTTTTGGCAATCTAGCCCAAGCTTGTCTTCATCTATATTTATATCGTTAATGATGTTTTGAATAACTACCATGGCTAATTTATATTGCTAAAATACTTATTTTATCCCTAAAACATTTTACTTTGAGTCAAATCATAGAAGTTGCCATTCCAGTGCCCTTATACAATACATTTGATTACATTTGTAATCAAGAGGTCAGTGTAGGAGCCAGAGTTAAAGTTCCATTTGGTCCAAAAAAAGTTATAGGAATTGTCCTTTCTTTAAAAGATAGAAGTGAGTTTGGTAAACTTCGAGCTATCGAAGAAGTAATTGATACTGAAGCATTATTATCCAAAGAAATTCTTGGTTTTTTATTCTGGTCAGCCAACTATTACCATCATCCAGTGGGTGAAGTTCTTGCCAGTGCCCTTCCAAAAAACCTGAGACTTGGAAAGCCTGCAATTATTAAGAAACCAACTGAAATAAATAATGCAGTCACACCGAGATCCTTTAAGCCAACATCTGAACAACAAAATGCAGTTAATGAAGTTCTTAAATATGAAAGTAGCTTTCATGGATTTCTACTTCAAGGGGTCACAGGAAGCGGAAAAACTGAAGTTTATCTCAATCTTACTGAACAGCTTATAAAAGATGGGAAGCAGGTTCTTGTTCTCGTCCCTGAAATTGGATTAACACCTCAAATGATTGCGCGCTTTGAAGAAAGGATAAATGAAAGAGTTGTTGCTGTTCACTCACAGCTAAATGAAACCCAAAAACAAGATGCCTATTTATTGGCTAAAGATGGAGAAGCAAAAGTAATCTTAGGAACTCGCTCCGCTATCTTTACTCCAATCCCTAAACTTGGACTAGTTATTGTCGATGAGGAGCATGATGGCTCCTTTAAACAGCAATCGAGCTTCCGCTATTCTGCTCGAGATCTAAGCTTTATGCGCGCCAAATTTGAAAATATTCCTCTGATTTTAGGAACTGCAACACCGTCGCTTGAGACCATGAAAAATGTTGCTGACAAAAAACTGACACGACTTACTTTGACCACTCGTCCTGGTGAAGCAATTATGCCAATTGTTAACCTAATTGATATGAGGAGTCAGCCTTCAGAAGCTCTATCAATACCTCTAGTCTCTAAAATAAAAAAATACCTAGAAGACGATAAACAGGTCATGCTCTTTATTAATCGTCGGGGCTATGCGCCAGTTTACTATTGCACCGAATGCGACTGGCAGTCTGAATGCACCAATTGTGACTCAAAACTTGTCTATCATCGCAATATTAATCGACTTAAGTGTCACCATTGTGGTCTTGAAAAGCCCCCAGAAACCTCTTGCCCCTCTTGCAATAGTCAAAGCCTGAAAATACTAGGTTATGGAACAGAAAGGTTGGAAGAAAATCTTGAGTCCTATTTTCCCAATTCTGATGTAATTAGAATTGATAGAGATACGACAAGAAAGAAAAAAGCATTTACATTGCATTTAGAAAAAATAAACTCTGGGAAGCCTTGCATTATTGTTGGCACTCAAATGTTAGCAAAAGGCCATGACTTCTCTAATTTAGCATTTGTTGGTATTTTGGATGTAGATGTTGGCCTCATGTCACTAGACTATAGAGCGACAGAACAATTAGCACAATTACTTATTCAAGTTTCAGGCAGATGTGGAAGAGGAGACTATAGAGGAGAGGTTAATATTCAAACTCGTTATCCCCATCATCCTATCTTTAAGTTTGTAAGAGATTCACAATATATTGAGTACGCAAAAACCTTGTTACTAGAGCGAGAAGAGGCACAACTCCCTCCATATGCTCATCAAGCACTAATTTGCGCAAATTCTAAAAATAAAAATGATGCTGAAAATTTTTTAACTGAAGTGGCTCAATTAATTAATAGTATTGATATAGAATCAATTGAAATTTGGGGTCCTGTGCCTGGGGTAATTGAGAAGAAGTCAAATTATTATTATTTCAATTTATATTTACAATCTAAAGATAGAGTTCAGCTTCATAGGTTAATTAAAACTTTTTATAAGCATATTGCGACAATCAAAGTGAACTCATCACTTCGCTGGTTTATTGATATTGATCCAATTGAATAGTCTGTAAAAAATTTCCTAAAGGCTTTCAGCCACATCTTTCATTGCATCAGTAATTTGAAGTAACTCTTGATCAGTAATTATGAAGGGTGGCATCGTGTAGAGTAGTTTGCCATAGGGTCTAAGCCAAATTCCACAGTCAATTAACTGCTGTTGGGTTTTTTTCATATCAAGAGGCTCTTTAAACTCAACAACGCCTATTGCCCCAATTACTCTAACATCAAATATAGATTTATGTTTCTTTAAAGCTAGCAATTGAGATGAAAGAATGTCTTGAATCTCTGAGATTCTTTTTTTCCAGTTGCTATTAAGAAGTAAATCAATACTAGCATTCGCCGCTGAACAGGATAAAGGATTTGCCATAAAAGTAGGCCCATGCATTAATACTCCAACTGTACTTGAAACTTTTTCGGAAGTTATTGCGGCTGCCATGGTCATATAGCCACCCGTTAAAGCCTTACCAATACAAAGAATATCAGGAGAAATATTTGCATGATTGCATCCAAAGAGTTCTCCTGTTCGGCCAAAACCTGTCGCTATTTCATCTACAATCAATAAGACCTCATAATCATCACATAAAGATCTAACGCCTTTGAGGTAATCAGCATCATATATATTCATTCCGCCAGCCCCTTGAACAATAGGCTCAAGAATAATTGCTGCAATCTTATTATGACTTTCTTTAAGCCTTGACTCTAAATCTAAAAGAGCTTCATCACTTTTCCCTGACTTGGGCTGAGTTACAAAGTAATGCTTTGGGAGTACGCCACTAAACAAATGGTGCATGCCATTATTTGGATCACACACACTCATCGCCCCAAAAGTATCTCCATGGTAACCACCTCTAGGGGTTACAAAATGTGACTTTTCTTTTTTTCCTTTATTTTGCCAATACTGCAAAGCCATCTTAAGAGAAACTTCTACAGAAACAGAGCCAGAGTCGGCAAAAAAAACTTTATCAAGCCCTTGAGGAGTTATTTTTATGAGTTTTTCACATAAGTCAATAGCAGGTTGGTGAGTAAGCCCTCCAAACATTACGTGCGATACAGCATCGATCTGAGCCTTCATTGCCCTATTTATGAAAGAATTATTGTAACCATGAATCATTGACCACCAGGAACTCATGCCATCAATAACACGAGCTCCATTTTTAAAGTTTAGATAAACCCCATCTGCAGTATCAACCAAATAAGTAGGAACCTTATTTGGTATCGTAGCATAAGGATGCCAAATATGATTATCATCAATACTCATTAAAGACACTCTCTTAACTGCGTCATAGAATCGATTACAAGATCAGGATTTTCTTCTAATATATTATTACCATGATTGTAGCCATATGACATACAAATTATATCAAATCCAGCTGCTCTAGCAGCCTTTACATCACTTACAGAGTCTCCCAACATAAGGCATTCTTTTGGATCTATATTAAAAAATCTAGCGCCATGAAGAAGCGGCAAAGGGTCTGGTTTTTTCTTTTCCAGAGTATCACCAGAAATGACTATCTTAAAGTAATCAAAGATATTTAATGATTTTAGTAATGGATGAGTAAATTGCTCTGCTTTATTAGTAACACAGCCTAAAAGATAATTCTTAGATTGTAAATAATCTAATCCCTCTTTAACTCCATCATATAGGCTTGACCTTATTGCTGAATTTTCAGCATACAGGTCTAAAAAAATTGGATACGCGGTGTCGAATACTTCTCGACTTGGCTTGAGATCTAAATCTCCAGTCAAAGCTCGCTCTACTAATCTGGGAACACCATTTCCAACCCAATGTCTAACCCTTGACTCTCCTCTTGGCGGCATACCAAGCTGAATCATCATCTCGTCAACACAGTAGGCAAGGTCAGGGACACTGTCAACTAGAGTTCCATCGACATCAATCAATATTAGTTTTGGGTGAAATTTTTTCATTAATGTTCTTTATTTATTGCAAGTTTGGTAGAATTGAGTTAAGCATTTATAACTAATATATTTTATATGGAAAACAAAACAGTCATTGGATTTATTGGAGCCGGAAATATGGCGTATGCACTGATTAAAGGCCTCCTCAGTAATGGCTTTGATGCTAAAAATATAAATGTAAGCGACTCTAATAAAGAGCTTCTTATCAACCGTCAATCTGAACTTAAAATTACAACATATTCTGATAATAACTCTTTACTAGATAATAGTGATATTGTTGTTTTTGCAGTAAAGCCTCAAGTACTCTCGATAGTTTGCCTTCAATTAAAAAATAAAGTTAAATCAAACCACCTCTTTGTCTCTATCGTAGCCGGAATTAGAGGTAATGATATTAATCGTTGGTTAGGAGGTAATTTTGCCCTCGTAAGAACAATGCCTAATACACCTGCACTTTTTCAAAGTGGTGTTACAGGTCTTTTTGCAAATGATTTAGTCAGCAACCAACAAAAAGAATTAGTAACCTCAATCTTATCGTCTGTGGGCGAATGTTTCTGGGTAGATGATGAGAAATTAATAGATGCAATTACTGCCATATCTGGAAGTGGGCCAGCTTATTTTTTTCTATTGATGCAATCAATTACGCAAGCAGCTACCGCTCTTGGTTTAGATGAGAAAACTGCAAACTCTTTAAGCATTCAAACTAGTTTAGGTGCAAGCCTAATGGCAACTAAAAGTGGTAAAGATTCAAAGACACTTAGGAAAGAAGTTACTTCCCCTAATGGAACAACCCAAGCGGCTATTGAAAGCTTTCAAGATCAAAACTTTGAGGGAATAGTTGCAGCAGCGACAAGGGCTGCTTATGACCGAGCCCGGGAGCTTAGTAATGACCTAGGTGATGTTGAGTAAAAAAGAAAATTAAAAATATTTTCAGCTACCCCATAAAAGCTGCATATTAGCTATAGCAACTAGTGATGCAGTTTCAGTCCTTAAAACTCGTTTCCCTAACAAGAGTGGCTTAAATCCAGCGTTTGTTGAGTCAGCAACTTCTTGATTCGTTAATCCCCCCTCTGGCCCAATGAGAATTGTTGCACTTGAGTGCTCAGGCATTTGAGTAAGACTTATATTTGCACGATGATGCAGAACAAAGCCATTATGATTTTGATCACTAAGCAAATCACTAAGTAAAGTAGGTTGGCAGATATTAACAATTACAGCTCGTCCGGATTGCTCACATGCATGGTTTGCTATCTTTTGCCAATGCTCTATTTTTTTTTGAGCTCGTTCACCTTTTAGCCTAACTACGCAGCGCTCTAGCTGCATTGGGATAATACTTGATACGCCTAATTCTATGGCTTTTTGGATTAAAAAATCCATTTTTTCGCCTTTAGCAATTCCCTGCGCTAGCGTTAAATTTAGCTTAGACTCAGAATCATTTTTTAACTTTGAAACAATACTAATGCTGGTTATTTTTTTTAAACTTTGAACTTTTGCGTCGTAATCAAAACCATCGCCATTAAATATAGTGATATTTTTACCGTCTGGGAAACGCAAAACTTTGTTAAGATGATGGCTATTATCTTTACTTAACTCAATACTATTGCCCAGAGATAGAGCAGTATTTTGATAAAGTCGTATCTTTTTCATGGTATCTTTCTTGGGTTATTTATCAATGAATTAATGCACCTAACAAAATGATACATAAAAAAAGAAGAGATGAGTTGTTAAGCATACTAGGAGATGATGCAGTAGTAATTGTGTCTACAAATAGTGAACAAAAAAGAAATAGTGATGTCAACTACCCCTTTCGACCAGATAGCAATTTTTGGTATCTTACTGGTTTTATAGAGCCTGATGCAATTGCAGTTTTCTCTAAAAACAATTACAGCATTTTTTTAAGGCCCAAAGATAAAACTCAGGAAATATGGAATGGGGTGAGACTTGGAGTTGATCTCGCACCTGAAACCTTATTAGTCGACAATGCTTATGATATTAATACTTTTACAGATGAAATTAAGAAAATCATAAGTAACGAATCGCCTTTATATTTTGATCAGCCAACCTCTGATGGCTGGAAAAATAGAGCAAGTACTAATACCCTTAATAAAACTATTGCTTCAATTTTTAATAGCAGCATTCAACCTTTAAACCCATATTTATCGGAAATGAGGATTATTAAAGATGCTTCCGAAGTAAAAAATATGCAAACTGCAGCAAATCTTGCTTCAAAAGCACATATGAAGGCTATGGTCAAAACTCAGCCTGGACTTTATGAGTACAATATTGCCGCTGAATTTGACTCCATCTTCAAAAACGAGAACTCAGAGCATTCTTACCCTCCAATTGTTGCAGGTGGAGAAAATGCGTGCATACTTCATTACAATGAAAACAATAAATTATTAAATGATGGTGAGCTACTTCTCATAGACGCTGGCTGTGAAG
Organism: Candidatus Pseudothioglobus aerophilus; assembly: GCA_014384565.1. GTDB lineage: Bacteria > Pseudomonadota > Gammaproteobacteria > PS1 > Pseudothioglobaceae > Pseudothioglobus > Pseudothioglobus aerophilus. The sequence continues at coordinate 50,650 of JACNFO010000061.1, read as the reverse complement.
TACTTGGTTATGCATCTGATATTACTAGAACCTTTCCAGTTAATGGAAAGTTTAGTGTCCCTCAAAAAGAAATATACGAAATTGTTTTAAATGCCCAAATTCAGGCTATTGCTTCAATTATGCCAGGTGAAGATGTAAGTAAACCTCATGAAATAGCATGTGAAATTATTACAAGGGGGCTTATGAAGCTAGGGATAATGGATGATATAAGTAATTTAAAAGAATTCTATATGCATGGAACAGGTCATTGGTTAGGTTTGGATGTTCATGATGTTGGAGTTAAAGAAATTGACAATTCTTTTCGAAAATTTGAAGTAGGTATGGTAATGACAGTGGAGCCAGGAATCTACATCCGCAAGGATGATAAAATTGATCCAAAATACTGGAACATTGGAATCAGGATTGAAGACGATGTGCTAGTTACTATCGATGGAAACCATGTTTTATCTGAAGTAGCTATTAAAAATGTAGATGATATTGAACATCTTATGAGTCAACGCTAACCATGAATATAAATCAAGCCATCAAAGCTGTTATTTCAAAAAAAAATCTAAATGAAAGTGAAATGCTTGATGTCATGAATAGCATTATGACTGGCCAAACAACGGATGCACAGATTGGTGCTTTTTTAATTGGTCTATCTATGAAAGGCGAAACAATTGAAGAAATTACTGCCAGTGCCAAGGTAATGCGCTCACTGGCAACTTCGGTTGAATTAAGTAGCGCTGAGTACCTTGTAGATACTTGCGGAACGGGTGGGGATGGTCTAGGGCTATTTAATATATCGACTGCCTCTGCCTTTGTTGTTGCAGCTGCAGGTGGCAAAGTTGCAAAGCATGGCAATCGATCCATTTCATCAAAATCTGGAAGCGCAGATGTTCTGGAGGCAGCTGGAATAAATCTTAACTTAAGCCCCGAAGTCATCAGCGAATGTATTGAAAAAATAGGCGTTGGATTTATGTTTGCGCCAGCACATCATAGTGCAATGAAGCACGCAATTGGTCCGCGAAAAGAACTGGCAGTCAGAACTATATTTAATGTTTTAGGCCCCCTGACTAATCCAGCTAAAGCCCCTAACCAAGTTATTGGAGTTTATGACAGAAACCTAGTTGAGCCAATCGCTAACGTCCTAAAAAGCCTTAATTCTCGACATGTTATGGTAGTTCATTCTGCAGATGGACTTGATGAATTTTCTATAGCTGATAAAACCTTTGTAGCTGAATTATATAATGATGAAGTTTCAACCTATAGCGTTCATCCAGATGACTTTGGTTTAAAGCTAGGTAACCTTGATGATATTAAAGCAGAAAATGCTGATGAGTCACTCTCTCTAATTTATGAAGCCTTTTCTGGGCATAATGGTACTGCAAAAAATATCATTGCTTTAAATGCTGGAGCTGCTATTTATGTAAGCGGCCTCGAAGAAACACTAAATTCAGGGATTGAAAAAGCTTTCAAAATATTATCAGATGGAAGTGCAAAAGAAAAACTTGAAGAATATATTTTTGCTAGCAATAATTAAATTAATTATGAATAAAAAAACTAATCTTATTTGGATAGACCTTGAAATGACAGGTTTAATTCCTGAAAGTGATGTCATTATTGAGATAGCAACAGTAGTTACCGATGCCAATCTAAATGTAATAGAAGAAGGCCCTTCGTTAGCTATCCACCAAAATAGTGATCTTCTTAATGGAATGGACGACTGGAATACAAACCAACACAATAGATCTGGACTTGTCCAAAGGGTAATAGAAAGCAAAGTTTCCACTGCTGAGGCAGAATCCCAAACCCTAGATTTTCTTATTAAATATGTTGACCAAGGCGCATCACCAATGTGTGGTAATTCGATTTGTCAGGATAGAAGGTTCTTGAATAACTACATGCCAAAACTAGAAAAGTTTTTTCACTATCGACATATTGACGTCTCCACATTAAAAGAATTAGCTGTTCGATGGAAGCCAAGCATTATTTCTTCCACATATAAAAAATCCAGACATTTAGCATTATCAGATGTTTACGACTCAATAGATGAGTTAAAACACTATAGAGAGTATTTCATTAAAGCTTAAATTGACTTACTTATCGCCCGCTAAAATTAATTTATTTTTACACGTAACCTCAAAAAGGTCGGATGGTTATCATAACCTTCAGACCATTTTTCAACTTGTAGATTACTGCGATGAGATAAATATCAATTATAGAAGTGATGGAGTAATTGATCGAATTAGTGGCAATGAACATATTCCAAAAAATCAAGATTTAATTATACGCAGCGCCACTCTTCTAAAAAAAATCACTGGGTCAAAGGGTGGGGCAGATATAGCTATAGTTAAAAAAATACCGATAGGAGGTGGCTTAGGAGGTGGTAGCTCAAATGCAGCGACTGTTTTAATTGCTCTTAATAAGCTTTGGAATCTTAATTTACCTAGAGAAGAATTAGTGGATATTGGTCAAAATCTTGGTGCAGACGTTCCTGTATTTATTAATGGTCATAGCTCTTGGGGCGAAGGTATAGGTGAAATACTTACACCAATAAGCCTACCAAAATACTTTTATTTAATTGTTACAATTGGCAAACATATATCCACAAAAGAAATTTTCACACACAAAGCATTGACAATGTCTCCAGTACAAAGGAAAATAGCAAACTTTTCAATGGTATCTAATCCTCATAACGACTGCTTAGATGCTGCAATTCATTTGGAAGCTGATATAGAAAAGGCTATAGCCCATCTAGACTCAACTGAAAACCACCTCGGAATTGCAAGAATGACTGGAAGTGGATGTTGTGTTTTTGTAGCCTTTGAAAAAGAAAAAGATGCATCGATAGCAATCAATAAATTGCCATCAAAATGGACTGGTTTTATCGCAAAAGCGATTGATAAATCGCCATTATACAATTGGGGTGTAGCCAAGTGGTAAGGCATCGGGTTTTGATCCCGTGTACCGATGGTTCGAATCCATCCGCCCCAGCCATATTGTTAAGATTAATCAGCTTGAGGTAAGAATCATGAATGAAAATATATATCAATTCAACTTTAGTCAGCTTGATGGAGAAGAAATCTCTTTGAGTCAATTTAAAGGCAAAGCAATTTTAATTGTAAATACTGCAAGCTTCTGTGGTCTAACCTATCACTATTCTGGACTCGAAAAACTCTACCAAAAGTACAAAGAAAGAGGTTTAGTAATAATTGGCTTTCCTTGCAATCAATTTGGCAAACAAGAGCCCGGCACCTCTGAAGAAATCAAAGATTTTTGTAACCTAAATTATGACGTTACGTTTCTGATGTCAACAAAAGTTGATGTCAATGGTAAAAATGCTCATCCCCTGTTTAAGTATTTAAAAAGTGAGCTAAAAGGAAAGCTAACTGATAGCGTCAAATGGAATTTTACTAAGTTTCTAATTAATCGTGATGGTATCCCTTTTAAGCGCTTCAGTTCTACTACTGAACCTGAAGATATTTCAGCATCAATAGATGAAATACTATAAATCTTGATTCAATTACCAAACTATTGCGCTTAGCCACGTAATTTGTTTGTATAATTGCATACTACATCAATAAAAGTCTAATTGGATGTCTCTAGAAAGAATAAAGATCTTTAGCGGAAATGCAAACCCTGATCTCTCATCCGAAATTATTACTAACCTCAACATCACCCAAAGTAAAGCCTTTGTAGGTCAATTTAGTGATGGCGAAGCTCAAGTTGAAATTCTTGATAATGTGCGTGGATGTGATGTATTCGTTATTCAGCCAACCTGTGGTCCTTCATCAGCTGAAACTTTAATGGAGTTATTAATAATGGTTGATGCTCTAAGGCGCTCTTCTGCGGGAAAAATTACAGCTGTCGTTCCATATCTTGGCTACTCTAGGCAAGATAGGCGCTCGAGACTAACTCGCGTTCCAATAACTGCAAAACTTGTCGCTCAATTGATAGAAACGTCAGGTGTTGACCGCATATTGACAATGGACTTACATGCAGATCAAATCCAAGGATTCTTCAATATTCCAATTGATAACATATATGCTCAACCTGTCCTTGTCCAGGATATTTTGGATCATAACTATCAAGATGTAGTCGTAGTATCTCCTGATGTTGGCGGTGTTGCTAGAGCAAGAGCAGCAGCAAAAAGAATTAATGACGCAGACCTTGCAATTATTGATAAGAGGAGGCCAGCGCCAAACTTAGTTAAAGTCATGAATGTAATTGGTGATGTAGAAGGACGTACCTGCATTATGATTGATGACATGGTGGATACCGCCGGAACGCTCTGCCAAGCAGCTGAAATATTAAAAGAAAAGGGCGCAAAGAAAGTTGTTGCATATGCAACTCATGCAGTTCTTTCTGGAGGTGCTATTGAAAACATATCCAACTCCAAGCTGGATGAATTGGTTATTACAAATACAATTCCATTAACGGATCAAGCAAAAAAATGCAATAAAATTAGGCAATTGTCAATTGCCACAACTCTTGCAGACGTTATTCGAAGAATTAGTGATGAACAATCCATCAGTACAATTTTTGCAGATTCAGATTAATCCTAGGCCTCTATAGGGCTGAATTAATGGTATAAACAATCTACTCTTTTAGGTATAATTTCCCCTCTGTTTTGAAAAAATCAAATTATGAAAACAACTACTGAAGCTCACAAAAAGGCCCTTAATAGTCTAATAACAATTGGAAAAGAGCAAGGTTACCTGACTTATTCGGAAATCAATGATCTCTTACCAGAAGACTTATTAACTCCTGAACAGGTTGAACCAATTGTAACAATCTTAGAAGAAATGGATATATTGGTCGCTGATGAAGCGCCAGATGCTGATGAGCTGGTAATGAAGTCGGGCGGAAAGGCAGAGGCTAGCTCTGCTGAAGTTGCAACAGCTGCACTAGCGGCTCTTGATTCAGAGTTTGGAAGAACTACTGACCCCGTTAGAATGTACATGCGAGAAATGGGCGTAGTTGAGCTTTTAGAACAAAAAGATGAAGTACGCATTGCAAAAGAAATTGAAGCAGGTGTTTATCAAATCTTACAAGCGATTTCTCTTTATCCTGAAATCTCTGACTATTTCTTCAAAGCATATACAAGACTTGAAGAAGGTAAATGTAAGATGACTGACGTTGTTATTGGTTACCAAGGGGATGCTGAAGAATTTGAAGAAAATCAAATACTTATTAAGGAAAAACAAGCCCATCTTGATGCAATGGAAATTGATGAGAATGAGGAAGATTTCGATGAAGATGAAGAAGATTTCGATGAGCTAGAATATACAGGCCCTGATGAAGGAATGATATTTGAGCGCTTTGATAAAATACAAAAATCTCATAATAGCTACGTTAAATCTTTTGAAAAGAATGGCTATCTTGATGATAAGACTGTTAAAGCAAGACAAAAATTTTCTAGTTGCATCTCTGAACTTAGACTTGCTCCAAAACTTGTTAGTACAATGATGGAGCTTGTTACAAGTCGAGTAGATAAGGTAAAGAAAGAAGAAAATCTTATTCGTCAAGTCTGCCTTGATGCTGGGATGAGCTCAGAGCTTTTTTATGCATCATTTCCAGGAAACGAAACTAATTTTGATTGGCTCAAATCTATTGATCTTAATAAAGCAACTCTAACATCATTGGAAAAAACAGAAAAAGAAATTTATTACTCACAAAAGAGCCTTTTAGAGCATGAAGAGGCAATGAAGTTAACAATTGCAGAGCTTAAAGAAATTAACAAAAGACTTCGAAAGGGTGATAGAAAGGCTAAAGTAGCCAAAAGTCAAATGATTGAAGCTAATTTAAGGCTTGTAATTTCAATTGCCAAAAAGTATGCAAATCGGGGCCTTCAATTCCTTGACCTTATTCAAGAAGGAAACGTAGGCTTAATGAAGGCAGTAGATAAGTTTGAATATCGCAGAGGTTATAAATTTTCAACCTATGCAACTTGGTGGATCCGTCAAGCAATTACCAGATCAATTGCTGATCAAGCCCGAACTATTCGAATTCCAGTTCACATGATTGAAACTATCAACAAATTAAATCGAGTAAGACGTCAACTTCTTCAAAGATTTGGAAGAGAGGCAACGCCTGAAGAGCTATCTGTTGAAATGGAATTACCAGAATATAAAATTAATAAAATACTTAAGATTGCTAAAGAACCATTATCAATGGAGAACCCAGTAGGAGACGATGAAGATTCTACAATTGGTGATTTTATTGAAGATACAAACCTTTCCTCACCTTTAGAAGTCACAACTCGTGAAAGCCTTAAAGAAACTACTGGTGATCTTTTAGCTAATTTATCACCTCGAGAAGCAAAAGTTTTGAAAATGCGATTTGGAATAGATATGAGTACAGATCACACACTTGAAGAAGTAGGTAGACAGTTTGACGTTACTCGTGAAAGGATTCGCCAAATTGAAGCCAAAGCGCTCAGAAAGCTGAGGCACCCTTCTCGTGCACACAAACTTCAAAGTTTTTTAGAATAAATCTTCTACGGGCCTATAGCTCAGTTGGTTAGAGCACTCGACTCATAATCGATTGGTCCTTGGTTCAAGTCCAAGTAGGCCCACCATATATATAAAAACCTAGTTTAATACTAGGTTTTTTATTGTGTGAATTAAACCAGATCATCAAGATATACTGGCTCAATAACTGATTCGTTAATAATGCCATTATCATTCTTAATACTATAAGCCTTTGCATTTAATAAAGACGATACACAGCGCTCAAGGCTTCCATCTATAAAGTGCGCAGCAACGCCATCATCACAAGCAATTCCTGACTTCATGATGCCATTTAAAATAGCTTTATGATACTCAGGTCGCCTTTTAATCTCAGTATCAAAGTGTGGGCAGTTACTTCCTTGCAGAAAGCCTAAACAATCTAGTGGAAGCAATTTACCAGTCTTTGAATCAGTTAAGCCTTGCTCAAACCAACAAATGGATCCAGCACTTAGTCCAGCCATTATTGCTCCATTACACCAGGCTTCATGCAAATACTTATCAAGACCCCACTCTTTCCAAAGAACCAAAAGGTTTCTTGTATTGCCACCACCAACATAAAAAATATCTTTTTCTAAAACAAAATCTCTCAAGTCACCTTCAGGTGGACTAAATAAAGATAAATGGCTCGTTTCACAATTAAGCTTTTTATATGAAGAATAAAAACGTTTTTTATAACTCTCATCGTCTCCACTTGCCGTAGGTATAAAACAAACTTTAGGATTTTTTTTGTCTGACAAAGACAATAAATACTTATCCAATTTAAGATTCTCTGGCTTAGAAGTAAATCCACCACCACCCATAGTTAATATCTGTTTTTTCATATTCTCAGCTTCACCTTGTTAATAGAAATAAATTTTACTTAAGTTATCTTCTTAGTAAAAAATAAATACAACTGTCAATGATATAATTTGGCTTATGCTAGATAAAATTCTTTCAGAACTAATAACTCTTACTGTTGAGGTAGGAGAAATTATTATGTCTCATCGCAACAATTCAGAAAACTTCAGAATGAAGAGCGACAATACCCCTGTAACTCAGGCTGATAAAGAATCAAATGAGTTAATCATAAATACTTTGAAAAAACTAACTCCTAACACGCCAATACTATCTGAAGAGTCATCTAACATCCCTTTTTCATCTCGAAAATCTTGGGATGAGTATTGGCTAGTCGACCCTTTAGATGGAACTCGTGACTTTATAGATGGCTCACCAGACTTTTGTATTAGCATTGCTCTTATTCGAAATAATTACCCAGATTTTGGTTTAATCTATTCTCCATTTCACAAAGTACACTACTATCGGTTGCCAAGTCAATCATCAATAAAGATGGTTGGAAACAAACCTCATAAAATTTCTACAAAAAAACCTAATAGGTGGGAAAAAATCGTAGTGGGAAGGTACTCAAATAACAATAAACCTCTAAAAAATCATCTTAGATCTAAAACAAATTTTGAAACTTTTAAACTGGGAAGTGCACTTAAATTTTGTTTAATTGCAGAAGGAATTTATGATTGCTATCCTAAATTTGGGCGCTGCTCAGAATGGGATACTGCAGCCGGAGTCTATATTCTTGAAGGCGCAGGTGGCGCAGTTCTTGATTTAAACAATAAACCCTTAACTTATAATTTCAGAGAAGATAATCTAAGCCCAGCCTTTAGAGCAGTAGGGTATCAAGAAAATCTCAAAGATAAATCAACCGCAGCAACATCTTTTGTAACTGAGCCTATTGAAATATAGTCAACACCAGTCTCTGCATAACTGACAATATTTGTTTCATTCACTCCACCTGAGGCCTCAATTGGATATACACCTTGCGCAATTTTGACAGCTTCTTTAAGATCTATAAGACTAAAGTTATCACAAAGAACTCTTGTTATTCCCTTTATTGATAGAACACAACGAAGCTGCTCCAAAGTCTCCACTTCAACCACAATTGGTTTTTCAGGATATTTTTTAAGAGCTTTCTTTATAGATTTATCAAGGGAGCCAATCGATAAAATGTGATTTTCTTTTAGCATGATACAGTCATAAAGCCCCATCCTATGGTTTACACCGCCACCACACTTAACAGCATATTTTTGTGCTTTTCTTAAGCCTGGGATTGTCTTTCTTGTATCAAGTAATTGCGCCTTTGTTCGTCCTATAAGGTTAACTAGATAATTGGTTTTAGTTGACGTGCCACTTAAAATTTGAAGAAAATTAAGGGCCGTTCTTTCTGCAGTAATGATTGATCGAGATCTTCCTTTAATATTGCAAATAACTTCACCAGGCTGAACCTCATCACCATCCTTCAAATTCCATCTTATTTCTATGTCTTTATCAAGAGATAGAAAGCATAAGTCAAAATACTCTGTGCCACATATAGTCGCTCGATCTCTACAAATTATTTCAGCATTTATAATGACGTCATCAAGAAGACTTGAAGATAGATCTCCAGAACCTATATCTTCTGTAAGCGCTAACTCAACTATTTTTTTTAACTCTTTATCCATGCAAGAACTCAATGATTGCTTCGGCAGACTTAACACTTGCTTTTTGATTTAAAAGCCCATGAATTTTTTCCAATTCTTTAACTAGTTTTGTATTATCTGATTCAATCAACTTCATAGACTGTTCAAAAATATTTTGACCGTTTGCGTCATTTTGAAGTAACTCAGGGACAATGTCTTTCCCTAAAATTTTATTTGGAAGTGAAATATTTTTAGTGTTTAGCATAGGCTTAACAATCTGATAACTTATCTTTGAAAGTTTATATACCACTACCATCGGCACAGCGAGTAATGCCACCTCAAGGGTTGCAGTTCCTGAGGCAACAATAACTAGATCAGAGTTTTTAATCTTTTCATGGGAATCACCTGAACTTAGAACAATATCCAGTCCTTGAATTTTATCTTCTACCCAATCCTTTAGATGTTCATTTGCAAGTGACAAACTAAATTTAATCTCAGAGTCTTTTTTATGCATCAATTTAGCAGCAGATAAAAGCTCAGGCAATAAAGTTTTAATTTCAGCCTCTCTTGATCCTGGCATTAATAAAACTTGCTTATTTGACGTATGTTTTTTTCGAGGCTTTAATTTTTCTGCCAATGGATGTCCAACAAAAATAGCTTTTTGCTGATAAGTACGATAAAAATCTACCTCAAATGGAAAAAGACAAAGCATTAAATCAGCTGACTTTTTAATTTTATGTATCCGATTTGCTCGCCATGCCCATACTGAAGGACTAACGAAATGAACGGTTTTAACTCCATTTTTTCTAAGCCTTCTTTCAATCTTAAAATTAAAATCAGGTGAATCAACTCCTATAAAAACATCAGGCTTATTAGACAAAAAGTATTGAATTATAGATCGTCTAAGCTTCAAAATAGTCGGTAGTTTCTTTAAAACCTCGCTAAGACCCATCACGTTGACTTGATCCGTATGCCATAATCTTTTACATCCAGCAGCAGACATCTTATCGCCCGCCAAACCTTCTATTTCATAATCAGGCCGGTACAATTTCAGTGCGCTCACTAAGGATGATGCGACAAGGTCACCAGAAGTTTCTGCAGCGCTGATGGCAATTTTCATTTTATCTAAGCATTAACAGGATTTATTTAAAGCTTTATGATCTTGGTAGAATAATATCAGGATTATCTTCAAACGGCCTGTAAATAACAATCACCCCTCCAATCACTTGAATTAGTTCAGCCTTAGAAAGCTCTATAATTTTATCAATAATTTTTAGTTTTTCTTCACGATCACTAACTCTTAACTTAATTTTTATCAGCTCATGCTTGAGCATTGTTGATTCCATTTCAGCAAGCACTGACTCACTTAGTCCATGCTGACCTATCATTACAAAGGGCTTTAAGTCATGGGCCATAGAACGCAAATATTTTTTCTGATTATTAGTTAGTTTCATTTTTTAATATCATCTCATTTTTAAAAAGTGATTCAGTAGTTTCTCTCATACGCACTAATTGATGCATAGAGCCATCAACCATTACTTCCGCTACTTTTGGCCTAGAGTTATAGTTAGAACTTAAAACAAACCCATATGCGCCAGCAGTCATTAGTGCAATATAGTCTCCCTGCTCAAGAGTAAGGCTTCTTTTCTTTGCCAAAAAATCTGCAGTCTCACATACAGGCCCAACTATGTCCCATGAATCCTTTATGCCTTTTGAATTATCTTCAATTGTAACTGCCTGATGATAGGAGCCATAAAGAGCAGGTCGAAGTAAATCATTCATTGCACCATCGACAATTGCAAATGATTTCAATTCATTCTGCTTTAGATATTCAACCTTAGTGACAAATATTCCTGCGTTCCCAACAATGGATCGACCAGGCTCTACCATAATTTTCAAATCACTAACTTTTTGAATTACTGAGTGTATGTAGTCATTAATACTGATAGTTGTTTCATTGTCATAAGTCACTCCTACTCCACCACCAATATCTATATGATTTAAATAAATTTCCTCTTCTTCAAGCTTTGCTATTAGCTCGAGCGCTTTATCAAGAGCCTCTAAGAAAGGTGAAATATCTGTAATCTGTGATCCTATATGATAATCTAAACCAAAGACTTCAAGATGATCTGAGAGGTTTATCTTTTTATACAAAGATAGAGCTAGCTCAGCGCCTACTCCAAACTTGTTTTCAGTTAAGCCTGTCGAGATATATGGATGCGTCTTTGCATCAACATTCGGATTCACACGAATAGATATTGGTGCATTCATCTTTAGTAAAGCTGCAACAGACTCAATTCGGTCTAACTCAGCTACAGATTCAACATTGAAGCAATAAATTCCATATTCAAGTGCCTTTTGAATGGCTTGCTCTGTTTTAGCAACTCCAGAGAATACACATTTTTTTGGATTACCGCCTGCAGCAATTACTCTTTCGAGCTCACCAATTGAAACTATATCAAATCCTGAGCCTAGGTTAGCAAGAACATTTAATACCGCCAAATTTGAGTTGGCCTTTACAGCATAACAAATTAAATGAGGATGCGAACCAAAGGATTTTTCAAACTGTTGCCAGTTAAACTCTATTTGACTTTTAGAATAAATGTAGAGGGGAGAGCCATACGCACCCATTAAATCTGAAACAGGCACAGACTCAGCGTGTAATACTTTATTTTGAAAATAAAATGAATTCAATTAATTATATGTCTAGTAAGTGCTAGATGTCGACTCTACAGAATCAATCTGGCTACCTTCATTAGAAGTTAAATCACCCATTCTGCCACATGCGGCCAAAGTGAATACAAACGTAACCAATACAACATATTTAAATAAAATTTTCATGGGTCCTCTGATACTTTCTTTAATACTAGTATTTTACACAAAGGCCTTCAGCTGTTGTATAAACAAATCCCTAGGCATTTTGAATGCACCTAAACTTTCTAAATGATTATTCTCAACTTGACAATCAATTAATTGATACGGACCCTGTTGAAGTAAATAAGCAAAAGCAACTTTTGATGCATTACTCATTAATGAGAACATTGACTCACCAAAAAAAACATTTCCCAAAGCAACGCCATAGAGCCCACCAACAAGCTCCCCATCTTCATAAACTTCGTATGAATGGGCATGGCCAGCCTCATGAAGTCTACAATAAGCTTCAATCATATCATCATTTATCCATGTACCAGATTGTCCTTTCCGTGATATTTTTTGACATTGAACTATGACATTTTTAAAGGCGGTATCAATACAAACCTCAAATTTAGAAGATTGAATGACTCTCTTCAAGCTCTTTGAAAGATGAAATTTTTCAGGTGTAATAACCATTCTTGGATCAGGCGAATACCAAAGTATAGGCTCATCCTTTCCATACCAAGGGAAGATTCCTAGTGAATAAGCCTTTAGTAATCTTTCAACAGACAAATTGCCACCAATAGCAATTAGCCCATTAGGCTCTGTTAATGCAAGACTTAGTTTTGGAAATTCTGAGTTGTTTTCATCAAGCCAAAAAGAAGGTGGTATTTCGCTCACCCTTTATCGACCTCGAATAATCTCTCTTGCCATATACAAAGCAAGTATGCTTCGTGCTTCCGTTAAATCTTCGTTATAGGTAAGCATTTCTAGTTCAGATAGCTTATGAGGAACTATCTCTAGTGGTTCTGGCTCATCTCCTTCGGCCGACTCCTCATAAAGATCTTCAGCAAGAACAATATGAGTTTCATTTGATTGATAGCCTGGAGCAAGCGTAATGGTTTTAAGAAAAGTAAGCTTACGAGCACCATAACCAATCTCTTCTTTTAACTCTCTTCCAGCAGCTTCGATAGGAGTTTCGCCCTTATCAATCTTACCTTTTGTTAGGCCTAGTTCATAGCGCTCAGTTCCACCAGAAAATTCATAAATCATTAGAACAGTATCATCATCAAGCATTGGAATAACCAAAACCGCTCCATTTCCTCTAGACATTAACCTTTCATAAATTCGAGTCGCTCCATTTGAAAATTCAACATCCATAGACTCAAGATTGAAAATACGGCTTTGTGCAACAGTGTGAATATTTGTTAATTTTGGCTTTTTTCGCATAGCAATATTATGCCATTGGTTAAGTGCGATTTAATAACAAAGATAAATTTAAGTAATTATTAATCTTGTAATAAAAAAGAAAATGTTAACATAGGGTTAATGGGCTTTAGTAGTAATTAAAATTGTCTTATACGACTTTTATAAAATATATTGAAATTACAATATATTCACTTTTGGGATCTAATAAATGAAAAAAAATACTTCTGAAAGTCTCTTTGCAAGAGGCTCTAAAGTTTTGATAGAGGGAGTTTCATCAGCCTCTAGAGGCCCTGCAGCATTTGGCACAACCCCTAGATATATGTCTCATGGAGAGGGATCTAGATTATACGACGTAGATGGTAGAGAATATATAGACTGGATGATGGCATTTGGAGCTCTTCCATTAGGACATGCGCATCCAAAAATTGTGACCACAGTTACAAAAGAAATTGCTCGTGGAAGTCATTTTGCAACTGCATTAGAAGTTGAAGTTGAAGTTGCAGAAATTTTAGTAAATTTACTACCGCATGTTGATAAAGTAAGATTTGCTAATACAGGAACAGAAGCAGCTATGGCAGCAATTAGACTTGCACGAGGTCATACTGGGCGTCGAAAAATTATTAAATTTGAAGGTCACTATCATGGGTGGTGGGATGCTGTATTAATTAATAGCAACCCACAGCCTATAACCTCATTAGGGCATCCTAATTCTCCAATAAGAATTCCAGATAGTTCTGGGATGACAGAAGAAAGTTGGATGGATACCATTATTGTCCCATGGAATGATTTTGATGCACTAGAGAGAGCAATGGCTCTTCATGGCCGTGATGCTGCTTGTGTTGTGACTGAAGGAATTATGTCAAATATGGGCGTAATAGTACCAAAACCAGGGTACCTTAATAGAATTGAAGAGCTCTGCAATGAACATGGCGCCTTATTTTATTTAGATGAAACTGTTACAGGATTCAGGGTTGCTGCTGGCGGATGTGCTGAACTTTATGGCTTAAAGCCAGATATTGTTACTTATGGAAAAGCACTAGGTTCTGGTGTTCCTATGGCAGCGATAGGTGGCTCTGATGAAATCATGTCTGGCCTTGAATGGGGAAAGGTTCTACATTTTGGGACACATAATGCAGGTCGATTAGCTTTGCATATTTGTAAAACGATGCTTACAACAATGCTAGATGACAATCAAGCAGGTTTTGTCAAAATTAAAGATCTTGGCGTTAAACTTACAGAAGAAATTCAATCTATTTCTAAAAAAAATAATAAACATAAGATGGTATGCCAAGGTGTGAATTCCATGTTTCAAATCTTCTTCACAGACCAAAAAGAAATCTCTAATTATCGTGACTTTTGTAAAAGTGTAGATCGTTTAAAATTTCGAAATTTTGCATTGAGACTTTTTGATAAAGGAATTTATATGAATCCATCAGCTACATTACATTCATTATCCTCAATTGTCCATACAGAAGAAGACATTGAAGTTACTGCACGTGCAATATCTGAAACACTTGATGAAATGCCTTAAAAATGCCTAAAGCTCTAAAAAAAATTGGAATACTGGGTGCTGGCCAACTTGCCGAATTTATTATCACTGGAATAAACAAGGTAAGTGCTCCTTTTGATTTTATGTTGTCACCAAGATCTCATGAAAGAGGATTAAATCTAAAAAATAAATTTAATTTAGAAATTGCAGAAAGTAATCAGCATCTCCTAGATAGCTGTGATATGGTATTTATCTGTTTGCCATCAAATAATTCACTCTCAATCTTAAGTGGTCTAAATTTTCGAAAAGAAAATAATATTTTATCTGCAATTGCAGGAATAACGAGAGCGGCAATCTGCAGAACAACTAACTGCAAGGAAGTTCACACTTCAATGATGCCAGGGTATGCAAATGCATCCAACAAAGGGCCCAGTCTTTTATTTCCAGAAAACTCCGAATGGCATGAATTTCTATCATTTTTAGGTCCAGTATTTGAGTGTAAAACAGAAAAAGAATTTAATGTTGCTGCAGTTATTGGCGCAGTCTCAGGAGCAAGCTTTGTTCTCTTTGAAACTCTTTCAAATTGGTTTGAAAATAATAATTTATCTTCAAAATTTTCTCAAAACCTTCTTTTAGAAACCCTTAAAGGAAATATAGAAATTGCACTAGAGAGTGATGAAACTTTAAGTGAAATCATATCTAAAGTAGCAACACCTGGTGGAATTACTGAGAGCTTAGTTAATCAATTACATCAAAAAGAAGCTTTATCATCATGGTTGGGAGGTATGGACACTATTCTAAATAATAATTCATCAAAAAAATAAAGTAATAAGTTTTCATTAAGTGAAGCAGTAATCATATTTTTTGCACTACATGAATCTTAGTAATATCAAATTTTAATGCTATTTATTCAAGTCATCAAATAACATTAAAGCTGAAGTATCACTATAGGTATGACCTTTATCCATTAAGTTAACATATCGATCATAAACTTCCTTGGTAAATTCTAGATTTGAATTATTGGAGCTCGATTGATCAATACAATAGCCCAAGTCTTTTACCATCCACTTAATAGCAAACCCAAAATCAAATTCTCTTTGATGCATTGTTTCAGCTCGGTTTACCATTTGCCAGGATTGTGCCGCACCTCCAGAGATTGCTGATAATAAACTAGTCATATCAAGATTTTCAGCTTCTGCAAATAATAAGCCTTCAGACAAGCCTTGCAGTAAACCTGCAATACAAATCTGGTTTACCATTTTAGCAAGCTGCCCTTTTCCAGATTCTCCCATAAAAGTAATATTTTTGGAATAGGTATTGATCAACGCTTCTGACTCATCAAGGACCCCTTTAATACCGCCCGCCATGACACTAAGAACTCCATTAATTGCTCCTGCCTCTCCGCCACTAACTGGGGCATCTATAAATGACACTCCCTTTGCAGCTAAAGACTCATTTAAGTGCTTGGCTAATTTATAAGAGGTTGTAGTATGATCAATCAAGATTGATCCTTTTTTAAGATGGGCAATCATCCCTTGTTCAGCAAACACAATTTCCATCATGTCTTCATCTCTTCCAGTGCATGTAACAACAAAGTCGGCATCCATTACCGCCTCTTTAATTGAACTGGAAACCTCACCCTCATACTCCTTACTCCATGCTGTAGCCTTTTGAGGAGAGCGGTTAAATACTTTTAAGTTAAATAGACTTGACCTAGATAGATGACCAGCCATAGGATAGCCCATAGTTCCAAGTCCAATAAACGCTACATTTTTTTTTACACTCATTAGATTCCTTGATTACTGGTTAATGTTATAAATCAGATTATACGATACTGCGTTTTAAACATATAATCAGATATAGTAAATATTTATCAAATAAAATTCTTTTAATATAAATTAACCTACTCTTTATGACAAATCCAGACTATTGGAAAGATTCACTTAACTATTTAACTAAGACTGATAAAACCCTTGGAAATATTATTAGCCAATTCAAAGACTACTCTATTTCATCTCGAGGAGAAGCTTACGAAACCTTACTTCGCTCAATAGTTGGTCAACAAATATCTATTCAGGCAGCGTCAAGTGTTTGGAATAAAATAGTTGAATTAGTTAAAACTATTGAGCCTAGTAAGGTTCTATTAACAAGCAGAGAAAATTTAAAGCTATGCGGCTTGTCCAAGCAAAAAATACAATATATTTATAACATTTCTGAACATTTTATTGCTAACAATATTGAGAATAATGCATATTGGGAAGGGCGCAATTATCTTAGTATCTATGAAGAACTCATCACTATTAAAGGTATTGGCCCATGGACTGCAGAAATGTTTGGCATGTTTCACTTACTAGAAAAAGATATTTTTCCACTGAAAGATGTTGGGATTATAAGAGCTATGAACCAACTCTACAATAATGGCAAAAAACTCGAGATAGATAGAATTATAGAAATTTCAGATACATGGCGACCCTACAGATCCGTTGCCTGTTGGTTTTTATGGCGATCTATTGATAGTGAAGAAGTGCTCTACTAGGACTCTAAAGCCATAACAATTAAATCACCCATCTCCTCAGTTCCAACAACTTTATCTCCAGCTGCAGAAATATCTTTGGTTCTATAGCCTTTATCCAGTACTTCGCTAACAGCCAAATTGATTTTATCAGCGAGCTCCGCCTGATTAAGTGAATACCTAAGCATCATTGAAACAGATAATATGGTAGCTAGTGGATTGGCAATATCTTTTCCAGCAATATCTGGTGCTGAGCCATGGATAGGCTCATACATACCAAAACTATTCTTATCAAGAGAAGCAGATGGAAGCATGCCAATTGACCCAGTGAGCATTGCAGCACAGTCAGACAAAACATCCCCAAAAAGATTACTTGTAACCATAACGTCAAATTGCTTGGGATCTCTTACAAGTTGCATTGCTGCATTATCGACATACATATGGGAAAGAGTTACGTCTGGATAGCTAGATGAAACTTCTTCCATGACTTCTCTCCAAAGCTCAGAAACTTCAAGAACATTTGCCTTATCAACAGAGCAAACTCGCTTTCCTCTTTTTTGAGCAATTTGAAAAGCAGAGTGGCCGATACGGGCTATTTCAGATTCATAGTAGGTCGCTGAGTTAATTCCAAAGCGCTCTCCATCTCTAATTTCTATCCCCCTTGGCTTACCAAAATAAATACCACCAACCAGCTCACGCACAATCATTAAGTCCAAACCCGATACAATTTCAGTTTTAAGGCTCGATGCACTCGCTAACTGTGGATAGAGAATTGCAGGCCTTAAATTAGAAAATAAAGCTAGCTCAGATCGAATTCCTAATAGTCCCCGCTCTGGCCTTAAATCTCTTTCTAATGACTCCCATTTTGGTCCTCCAACTGCCCCTAATAGGATTGAGTCACAACTCTTAGCTGTCTTGATAGTTTCATCAGGAAGAGGTGATCCAGTTTCCTCATATGCGATTCCGCCTATCAGCCCATTAACTAGAGTCATCCCCATTTCATGGTTAGAATTTAATGAATTAATTACTTTGACCGCTTGATCAACAATTTCTGTACCTATTCCATCACCAGGGAGAATTAATATTTTTGACATATTTGATTTGAAGTTAAAACTTTAATTAATTTATTTTACGCTTGCTCAATTGTATTGAATCTAAATTTCCACCATATCAAAATCTTCCTTACCAGAGCCACAAAGTGGACATGCCCAGTCATTAGGTATATCTTCCCATCTAGTGCCAGGACTAATTCCTTCATCAGGAGCTCCTGTATTCTCATCGTAAATCCAGCCACACATATTACATTTATATTTTTTCATAATGATTTTAGAAGAGCCATAAAGATAGCTAGGCAAGGCTTAGCTAATATAAAATTAAAAAATAATTATACATTTTTTAAGTGATTAATTGATAATCATAGTTAGAACAAATATAGCGGTATTTGTATTAATTAAGATAATCCAGTATAAAATATCTTAATGCTCAAAATTTATAATACCCTTACTAATCAAAAAGAAGACTTTCGTCCAATAGACCCAAACAATATTGGAATTTATGTTTGTGGGATGACTGTTTATGATTTTTGTCATATGGGTCATGCTAGAGTATTAGTAATGTTTGATGTTATTACACGTCATATGAGGCGAAACTACCCAAACGTTCAATACATAAGAAATATTACTGATATTGATGACAAAATTATTAGTCGGGCAATTGAAAATAATGAGGATATCTACTCTCTAACAAATCGATTTATCGATGCGATGCATGAGGATGAAAAAGCGCTAGGAGTTCTCAGTCCTGACATTGAGCCTCGTGCTACTGACTCAATCGATCACATGATAGATATGATTGAATTACTTTCAAAGAAAGGGCTTGCCTATGAAGGCAAAAATGGTGATGTTTTTTATTCTGTTAGAAAATTTAGAAATTATGGCAAGCTTTCTGGGAAAAATTTAGATGATCTGGTAGCTGGTGCACGAGTAGATATTGAGAGTAATAAACAAGATCCTCTTGATTTTGTTCTCTGGAAAAAAGCGAAACCAAGTGAGCCCAAGTGGTCTTCGCCATGGGGAGAAGGAAGGCCAGGTTGGCATATAGAATGCTCAGCAATGTCAACTCACTTTATATCAAATCATTTTGATATTCATGGTGGCGGAATGGACTTAACATTTCCTCATCATGAAAATGAAATAGCCCAATCAGAAGGTGCAAATAATTGCAAATTTGTCAACACTTGGATGCACGTTGGATTCGTTAATATTAATGACGAAAAAATGAGTAAGTCGCTTAAAAATTTCTTTACTATTCGTGGTGTTTTAGATAAATATGATGGTGAGACTCTTCGATATTTTCTTATAAGCAGCCATTATCGCTCCCCACTAAATTTTAGCGATACAAATATTGAAAGCGCAAAATCTGCATTAAAAAGACTTTACACTGCAACAAAAGGCTTTTCCTCTAGTAAAAAAATAGATGTCAAAGTAGGTATGACTTTTGATTATGAAGACAGATTCGATGCCGCATTAAATGATGACTTTAATACTCCTATTGCATTAAGTATATTATTTGAAATTGCTAAACAAGTAAATATTGAGCGCTCAAAGGATTCTGAGCACGCTGCATCTTTAGCTCAATTACTAAAAAAATTAGGTAACTACCTAGGTATCCTTGAATACGATGCTGAGCTATACCTCCAACAAGGCTCAGAACTATCAGAGGCTGAAGTTTCTATAAAAATAAATCAAAGGGAAGAGGCTAGAGCCTCCAAAAACTTTGCAATGTCTGATCAGATTCGTGATGAACTTTTAACACTTGGTATTATTCTTGAAGATAGCATAGATGGAACATCCTGGCGAAGAAAATAAACTAAATTCCTACGTTGATTGGCATCAAATTGATACCATTTTGCTAGATCTAGATGGGACGCTCTTAGATTTAAACTTCGATCTGCATTTTTGGCTTAAATACCTCCCGAAAGTTTATTCTGAAAAGCACAATATTAGTTTTAAGGATTCAAAAAATATAATAATTTCAATGCTTGACTCTCAAGAAGGCAAATTAACTTGGTATTGTCTAGATTATTGGGAAGAAAAACTGGATTTCGATATTATGAAATTAAAGGGTGATGTTGCTCACTTAATTCAAGTTCATAATCATGTTCTAAATTTCCTTATTACAGCAAGATCAAAAGAAAAACGTATTTAC
Source organism: Candidatus Pseudothioglobus aerophilus (assembly GCA_014384565.1). GTDB lineage: Bacteria > Pseudomonadota > Gammaproteobacteria > PS1 > Pseudothioglobaceae > Pseudothioglobus > Pseudothioglobus aerophilus. Next base: position 30,436 of record JACNFO010000061.1, on the reverse strand, counting down.
TTAGTAACTAATGCTCATCGAAAAGGTATTGCGCTAAAAATGCAAATATCAAAGCTGGAAGGCTACTTTGATAAAATTATTTCTTCACATGATTTTGGAGTTATAAAGCAGAAGCAACAATTTTGGGAGCAATTAACTACTGTCATTCAATTTGACAATGAAAGAACAATTTTTTTTGATGACTCACTAGATGTCTTAGAGTCAGCTTCAAAATTTAAAATTAAGAATATAATTGCAATCAATAAACCAAGCAGTATGATCGATAAAAAAATAGTTCCTGGCTTTATAAATATTGAGAGTTTTCTTGAAGTAATGCCATAGAAAGTATTATTAGCAACTTGCAAATTATTAATGAAACAAATTGACACAAATTCTTAATTTGTCCTCTATAAAATTATATTTCTTTAAAAATACTTAATATTAATATAATTAAACTGCACTATAGAATTATTGAAGGCTATATTGACTTCAAATGATATACTTCTGTGGAGTTTGAAGAGAAATTTATAAGTGTGCTGATTAGAGCAGTGCCCTTAAATTTATCTCCTTTTTATTTTAACTACAAACTAATAATAAAATATTATGAAAAATGCTTTTTATGCTCAATCTGGAGGAGTTACTGCAGTAATAAATGCTTCGGCTAGTGGCGTGATTGAAACAGCTCGTAAACATCCAGATAAAATTGGCACTGTATATGCAGGTGAGAATGGAATCATTGGAGCCTTAACTGAGAATTTGATTGATACGTCAGTTGAAACTGATGCAGATATAGCAGCACTAACTCATACTCCTTCAGGTGCGTTTGGATCTTGTCGCTATAAAATGAAATCTCTTGAAGCAAATAGAGCAGAATATGAACGCCTCATTGAGGTTTTTAAGGCTCATAACATTGGTTATTTTTTTTATAATGGTGGGGGAGACTCGGCAGATACCTGCCTAAAGGTTTCTCAGCTCTCAGAAAGTATGGGGTATCCGATTCAAGCGATTCATATTCCTAAAACCGTTGATAACGATCTTCCTGTTACTGATAATTGCCCTGGTTTTGGCTCGGTAGCTAAGTATATTGCAGTCTCTACGATGGAGGCTAGTTTTGATGTCGCATCAATGGCTGCTACGTCAACAAAGATTTTTGTACTTGAGGTTATGGGGCGTCATGCTGGATGGATAGCAGCTGCTGGAGGACTTGTTGACTCGTCAATACCAGTTGTAATTCTTTTTCCAGAAATTGACTTCAATGAAGAGAAATTCCTAGAAAAAGTAGATATGAATGTGAAAGAGTTTGGCTACTGCACTATTGTCGTTTCAGAAGGAACAAAATGGCCTGATGGAAAATTTTTAGCTGAGCAAGGAACGCGTGATGACTTTGGACATGCTCAATTAGGTGGCGCAGCGCCAGTTGTTGCAAATATAGTAAAAAAAGCCTTAGGTTATAAATTCCACTGGGCAGTAGCAGACTATCTTCAGCGATCAGCCCGTCACTTAGCCTCGAATTCAGATGTGAAACAAGCTTATGCTCTTGGCAAGGCTGCAGTTGAAATGGCACTAGATGGTAAGAACTCCATTATGCCTTCGATTGTCAGGTTATCTAATAACCCCTATCAATGGGAAATAGGTTATGGCGAATTAAAAGACATTGCTAACGTCGAAAAAATGATGCCCGAAAATTATATTTCAGAAGATGGGTTTTCAATTACCAATTCATGTCGTGAATATTTGCTTCCACTTATTGAAGGTGAGAACTATCCACCGTATAATAATGGGTTACCCGATTATGTCGTAATGCAAAAATCAAAAGTTAAGAAAAAATTACCGCCTTTTGAAGTTTAACTACAAAGTGTCCATATGAATGTTATTTTATTAGGGCCGCCTGGTGCTGGAAAAGGCACTCAAGCAGCTCATATCTGTGAAAAATTTAATATCCCCCAGATTTCTACGGGTGATATGCTGAGGGCAGCAGTAAATGCAGGAACTTCTATTGGGCTCGAAGCGAAAAAAACTATAGACGCAGGAAACCTTGTCCCTGATGAGATAATTATTGCTTTGGTTAAAGAAAGAGTTCAATCAAAAGATTGTAGTAATGGCTATTTACTTGATGGATTTCCTAGAACCATTAATCAAGCTGATTCTCTTAAATTACAAGGAATTAAGATTGACTATGTTGTTGAGGTTAAAGTTCCAGACGATGACATTGTAGTTAGAATGTCTGGTCGCCGCGTTCATTTACCTTCAGGAAGAACATATCATATTGCCTTCAACCCACCTACATTAGAAGGCAAGGATAACTTAACTGGTGAAGATTTAATTCAGCGGGTTGATGATGATGAAACTATTGTTAGAGGGCGATTAAAAATTTACCACAAACAAACTGAGCCGCTTGTTAAATACTATCGTGATGATGCAAAAATTGCTGCTTCAGGCTCAAAGTTTATCGCTATAAGTGGAGTTGGCTCACTTGATGAAGTCAAAAATAGAATTACATCAGCTCTAATTAGTTAAATTATAGTTTTTTTAAAGATCGATTTTAAACTTTACTCTTTTAGTCCCATCCTCTGAGCCTTTAACAATTACCTTATCGTTACTAATGTCATAGGTTAATGTGTCGCCACTAAACGAGTCAAATCCTTGAATTAAGTAGGCATTTCCAACCAAAAAAATCATGCCTTCATTCACATCATAGGTAATTAATGTTGCAGTTGCCTCTATAAAACGTGCCTGATTTTCTTGACTTTGAATATACTTAGCAGGACTATCAACTGTGCCAGTTGCTTTCATTGTTTCAACACCATCTGTATTAGTTTGAACCTGGATAAGTTCTGCAGTCATTAAAAGTGAACCCTGCCTAACTTCAGCATTTCCACTAAACTCATTAAAACCGGATAGCTCATCAACTATGACAGACTCAGCTTCAATTTCTATGGGTTGCTTTGCATCTTCTGGGAGCGCAAAAACAAAAGTCGTAAAAAAAATAGTAATTAATAAAATAATTTTATTCATAAACAGCCACAACCTTATTCATTAATTCAAGTTTCTTTGTTACAGCATCATAATGCATTTTTTTTGCCTTTATGTCAACAGTATCTGATTTAAAGTGGGAAAGTGAGTTAGATTTTAAGACTTCACCATCATTGGACTGATCAATTACAACATTAGAACTCTTAAGAATATCTCCAGGACCACTCACAATCTCTACTTTTCCTAACAGATTAATTAGCTTTATATTCATATCCATATCAATTCCATTTTCTGAATTAACAATAGTATCTTTTGAACGATAAACAGTTTTCTCTTTACTTTTATATATTTTTTCACCTGCATTGTGACTAATATATAAATTTTTTGTATCAACCGTCATACCAGAGTCTTCAACAATTTTAACATTACCACTTAAATACATTGTATCACTATCAATATTCATTTCCATTCCCTCAGAAATAATTCTTACTGTCTCACCTAAATATGTGACCTCTTTATTGCTTTTAATTTGACCATTATCACTAAGAACTATTAAAGACTCAGTATCAAGTTCATGAGAAACTCCTGTCTTAGTTTGAATTTTTACCTCACCATTAAAAAACATCTCGCCAGATTTAAGAATTTCAGCGCGGTTTGATCTAAGTACGAGTCCTTCTTCTTGTTTCTCATTAAATGTTTTAACTTCAACGTCGACAATCTGGACTGGGGAGTTTTTATAACTGTAATAAGTATCAGCTTGTATCGTATGCAATAAAACCTGCTCATTTGAATATTCTTTAAGAATAAAATTATCTATTTTTTCAAGATAAGCAGTTTCATCAGGCTCTTCAGCAGTTAAAATTGATTGTTCTGAAACTTTTTGAAATGCCAAAAGCTTTAGAAAATTATCTTGAAATATCCATAAGATAGATGCCAAGATTATAATGAATACTATAAATGATTGAATTTTCTTAGTTTGAAAAAGAGCCATGATATGTTAAATCAAAGAATAAAAGGTCTGTACGGAATCACACCAGATAAAGACCTGAATATCACCCTTATTGAGAATGCAATTAAAAAACATAAAGTAAATATTCTCCAATACCGCCGTAAAATCCAAGACGAAAAACGTAAGCTAGATGAAGCAACACAGTTGCTTGAACTATGCCTACAACATAATACTTTATTTATAGTCAATGATGATGTCAACCTTTGTAAGAAAATTGGTGCGGATGGTGTTCACTTGGGGCAAAATGATGTGGATGTTCCTTCTGCAAGAAGGCTGCTTGGCAAGAAATTTATTATTGGTGTTTCATGCCATAATAATCTTGAACTTGCTCTAGAAGCTGAAAAGAATGGTGCAAATTATATTGCTTTAGGGGCTGTTTTTAAATCTAAAACTAAACCAAATGCTGCTTATTGTTCCATCTCAATGATTCAAAATATTAAAAGTAATATTAATATTCCTATTGTTGGTATAGGGGGAATTACTTTTGAAAATCAACAAAGTGTACTTGATGCAGGCTGCAAATCTATTGCTATGATAGAAGATCTTTTTGGTCACTAAATCTAGGATTATTTTTATAGTTATAACCCCCTGTTATTCCGTTTTTTGACAGTACTAGCTGCCATAATTGATTTCTTCTAGAGCGAAAGGTGCCAGCACACATCATTAGATAATATTCCCACATTCGCTTAAACCGTTCATCATATTTTTCACTCAATCTATGATAATTGTTTTGAAAGTTTTCATTCCATGCCATTAATGTTGTATCATAATCTTGGCCAAAACTATGCCAATCCTCGATTACAAATAAACCCTGTAAGGCCTCACTAACTTGACTAGAAGAAGGGGTCATACCATTTGGGAATATATACTTATTCGTCCATGGGTCAGTCGCATGAGTTGAATTATTCCTTCCAATTGTATGCAGTAAAAACATCCCATCTTCCTTTAAGCAACTATGGACAACATTCATAAATGTTTTATAATTCTTACTACCTACATGTTCAAACATACCTATTGAAACTATGGCATCATATTTCTTGCTAAGTTCTCGATAATCTTTCAACTCAAACGAAGTATTTAATCCCTTGCAAGATCTTTCTGCATAATGCATCTGTTCTTTTGAAACAGTTACTCCATGAACATTTACATCATAATTTTGTGAAGCATACTTTGCAAAACTCCCCCAACCACATCCAATTTCAAGGACGTCCATACCAGGTTTTAAGTGGAGCTTCCTACAAACTAAATCTAATTTGTTAACTTGTGCTTGCTCCAGGCTATCAGTGCCTCTCCAGTAGCCGCATGAGTAATTCATTCTCTTGTCTAGCATCAACGAAAATAAATCATTCCCAGTATCATAATGCTCTCTACCAACAATATAGGCTCTTTTTTTAGTTTGAGCATTAAAGAGATAAGCCTTAATAAAATGACCTAAAAAAGCTAGGTTAGTTGCCTTTACTTGCTTGTCAATTCGCCCAGTTAGTAATTTATCACTAAATTGATCCAATGAATCACAATCCCACCAACCATCCATATAACTTTCACCAAGCCCTAAAGAGCCTCCACTAATAACTCGTGCATAAAAAAGCTCATTATGTATTTTTGGATCCCACGGGCGAGCTCCATCGATCTGGACATCAACGGAATCAAATAGTTTTTTTACTGTTTCTTTAAAATCAGCCAAATCCTAAAAATTACTCTACTTAATTGATAAATTATCTTACCATAGAAGTATTTATTTTGGAAATAGTCAGCTTATTGTTGTGTTTTAAAAATAGAAGTAGATTTTTTTATTGCTAAAATACTTAAAAGAAAGATCACTAGGAACCAAACCAAAGACCAACCTGCCATACTAAGACCTAAAAACTTCCATGGAATTTCTGCACAGTTACCATCGCCCATAAATAATGCATTAATTACATCAGCAAATGGAAATACATCAATGATATATTCTAGAGGCGGACCACATAACGGCACCTCATCTTCAGGCAATCCTTGAAGCCATACTTGTCTTCCAGAAATCCAAATTCCCACAATTGAGCTAATAGATATCAGTACAGAGTATATTTGACTAAAAAAAGGGTAAGGATTATGAAGAAAAGCAATAAAAGCTGTAACACCAATAAGGCAGTAAAAGAATTGCTGGGTGATGCAAAGAGTGCAAGCCTCTAGACCTAGAACCTTCATACTATAAGCTGCATAACCAAGCAATGAGCCTACTAGTATAAAAATAATTAGGTGTATTTGTCTTGGCAGAAGGTGAAGTAAAAAAGTATTCATTGTATTAAATTAATTTGAATTATCATTAGTTATCATACAAGTTTTTCAGGCTCATTGAACTTGGGACTTGAAAAAAAATCATTGATCATAGGAATAAAAAACTCTAGGGGCTTTGTCTCATAATTTGGGTCAAAACAATTCTGATCGTATTCATGACAAAACTTTATAGCATCTTGATACCAAGGACTATTAATAAATAATTCTCTAGCATTTCTATCTCCACCTGAATGATGAGCATAGTAGTACATCTGAAAGACACCATGATGTTTTACAATCCAATAAGTCTTTTCTGATACAAAAGGTCGAAGAATTGCTGCTGCCATTTCTGAATGTGAATATGGAGCTAGACCATCTCCTATATCGTGAAATAAAATCGCTATTATTATTTCCAAATCTTCCCCGGCAAAGTGGGCTCTTGTAGCACCTTGTAAACTGTGCTCAAGTCTACTAATTTGATAACCAGAAAGACTTGAATTAAGTGATCGCAGTGAAGCAATCAATCGCTTTGGAAGCTCTAAATTAAATTCATCTTCAAGGTCATTTAGAAAAGCATACTCTTCAGCAGTTCCATTCTCCATACTTTTAAAGCTAACCTTTTCCATAATAAATTATTCTTCCTTATATTCTTTTTGCACTATCCTTTAATAACCCAGCAACATAATGAGAAAACGAGTGTCTAACCATCATCAATAAATTTCCCTGAATATTTCGGTAAACACAAACTGGCGCTTGCCCACAAGTAGTTGATACAACTTTACCTATAGTCAAGGAGCCCTCTAAATCATAACTCATCCATCTAGACAATAAGGCATCTACATTATTTCCTGAAAACTCCAGAATACCATAAGCTCCAGAACTGTCTATCGTTGACATTCCTTTAGGGAGTGATTTAAGCTTTTCAAGAAGTTGATCTTTATTATTTCTATTATGTAGCAACCAAATTTCATCTGGGCTTATCCATAGAAAATTATCACCGTTATCATTGAGGCTTGCAGATAAAGATTCAGGTAACTTTGCATTAAAAATGTCTTTAATAGTAATAGCATTTTTTTTATGATCTTTTGATGTTCTTATAACCATTAAAGATAAATCTGTAATCTCACGGCAAACTAGGTCATCCTGATTAATAAGAAAACCATCCTGATCCAAAACAGGTTGAAAAGTTGTTCTAAATTCCACAACATTGTTTTCTACTAAACTACTCATTACCATCCACCTTTTCACCTTCAATATCATAAAAAACACTTCTAGAAACTTCACAAGGGATTTCCTTTAAACCTTGTTTCTCTTGAACAATTTTAACTAAGACTATTTCAGTCATTTTTGAAAGTCCCCCCTTAAGTTGAGCCATTGCAATTGACCTTCTAAGTATTGGGCTAAAATAACTGGAGGTCACATAACCTATCGAGCCTCCTTTATTATTAATTATGTGAGAACCTTCTGGAAGCACAACATGAGCATCCTTTGTTAATAGGCCTACTAGTTGAAAGCGATCATCAGAATTGAGTGCAGAAATACTAAAAGAACGACGGCCAATATAAGAAAAAGGTTTATCTTTTGCAAGGATCCACTTCATGTTGACATCCATTGGTGTCATCGAACCATCAGTATCTTGACCAACAATAATATAACCTTTTTCTGCGCGAAGTACGTGCATTGATTCAGTTCCATAAGGCGTTATATTCCATGGCTTTCCAGCCAATGCAACCTCATCCCAAATATATCGACCATAATTAGCCTCAATATTAATTTCATAAGCAAGTTCGCCAGAAAAACTAATCCTCATAACCCTTGCTTGCACCCCGCATACTGTTCCAGGTCGCCACTGCATAAACTTAAAATTATCACGCTCAAAGTCAATGTCATGGCATAGAACTTTCATCAAATTACGAGCATTTGGTCCAACAACTGCGACGGTTGCAAATTGGTCTGTAACACTACTAAGGTGAACATCTAAGTCACTCCACTCGGTTTGTAACCACATCTCTAGAGCAGAGTAAACGCTTGCAGCACCACCAGTTGTAGTAGTCATAATAAAGTGATTATCATTGATGCAGGTTGAAACTCCGTCATCAATGATCATTCCTTTCTCATTACACATAAGTCCATAACGACAGCTTCCTGGAGCAAGTTTCATCCAAGCATTGGTATAAACTCTGGATAAAAATTCTCTAGAATCTTTCCCTTGAACATCAATTTTTCCAAGAGTTGATGCATCCATCATTCCTAGTGAAGTTCTAACGGCAAGACACTCTCTATTAACTGCTTGATGAATATCTTCTCCACTCTTTGGATAATACCAAGGTCGGTACCACTGGCCTACGACCTCGAACTCTGCTCCACTTTCTAAATGAGAGTCATGAATTGTTGTATACCTTTGGGGATCAAAAAAACCTCCCACTTCCCGGCCTGCCATAGCACCAAAATCAACTCCAGTATAGGCTGGGCGAAATGTAGTTGTTCCAACTTCAGACAAAGGAACATCTAGAAACTGGGCTGCAACAGCAATACCGTTGATATTGCCAGTTTTACCTTGATCAGTTCCAAATCCCATCGCAGTGTAACGCTTAATATGTTCAATCGAACGATACCCCTCCCTAATTGCCAGAGCAACGTCTAAAGTAGTTACGTCATTTTGCATATCAATAAACACTTTTGGCCTATTCAGAATTTCTATTGGCACAAAAAATTGACTAGCATTGTAGTAATCTAAATAATTTTTGCTCATGCTATCTTGGGTAGATTTCTTAATTTCGCCCAAAGATAAAAGTATCAATTGAGCTTTATTTTTTGCATCAATTACAACATCCTTCCAAAATCCAATGGCACTAATTGAGCCACACACTTGTCTATTTTTTCGCACCTTTTGTGGCAAAAAAGCTTGAGAATCTTCATCAAAAAAAGTTTTTGCGCCGCAATGACAGTCAAGGTGGACCACAGGATTAAAGCCACCTGATGATGCCAATAAGTCACAATTTAATCTTTTTGAAGGACCTGTGAGCCTCCACTTCTTGCCTTGCAATTCAACCGAAGAAATCTCGATACCTTTTACTAGGTTTGTTCCATGTGCTTTTAGCACAGCATAACCTTGGAGAACTTCGATACCTAATTTTTTTGCCTTTAAAACAGTTTCACTCTCACCGCCAGACGGTCTAATATCAATGACCTTACAGTTAATCGCATTATTTTTGATGTCAATTGCTGTGCTATAGATGCTGTCATTATTTCCATACAAAACAACATCTTTGCCTGAGATTACACCAAATTCATTAAGGTAACGCCTAACAGACTGACTCAACATTATATTTGCTAAATCATTCGTTTCAAATAACATAGGGCGCTCATGAGCTCCAGTTGCCAATATAACTTCTTTAGCTCTTATCTTATGCAGCACTTTCCTAGCAGCTTGTGTGACTCCTGATATCAATGACTCACCAGTAGCATTAGTTTGCAATACCTCTATATAGTTATGGTCATACCAAGCATAGGCTGTTGATCGGGAGAATATTTTCAAACGACTATTGGCTACATTTTTAAATTCCAGTAACTTGCTAAGATTATCATGATGCCAACTAATGGCAGTATCATCACTTTGAAATTCATTAAATAATTCCCCGCCTAAATGCGCTCGCTCATCAACCAAAATAACCCTTGTAGTTTTAGAGTTATTGAGAACTTCTAATGCAGCTGTTATTCCTGCTACGCCACCTCCAACAACAAGGACCTCAGTATGATGGAAAATATGATCATAAACATCCTCATCTTTTTCAGTAGGGGCTTTTGAAAAGCCTGCAATTGATCTTAGACTGTCTTCAACCATTGCCCAAACCTTTTGCTTTATAAAGGTTTTATAATAAAAACCTGCTGGCATAAATCGATGTAATGGTTTAATTAAAGCGCGAAAATCAATTGAATTTGGATTACTAGAGCTCACAGCACTTAAGCCATCATAAAGCATAACTTCAGTTGCCTTCAAATTAGGCGTATAGCGCCCACCAATTTCTAGTGAAACAAGTGCGTTAGGCTCTTCAACACCTGAACCCATTAGGCCACGCTTACGTCCATATTTAAAGCTCCTAGCAAAGAATAGAACATCATTTGCTATTAATGCAGACGCCAAGGTATCGCCCTTATAACCCTTATAGGATTTGTTATTAAATATAAAGCTTAGAGCTTCAGATTGATCTATAAAGTCACTCTTATGATTCTTTAATCTCATGATGGATTCTCGCTCGTTACCTCTCCAAAAGCCGCAACCTCAAGAATTTCATGGCTAATCGTAGATCTTTTAACTAAGAAATATTTACGACATCCATTAGTATGGACCCACTGCTCCCAGTGATCTCCTTTGTGATTAGTGCGATAAAATACATAATCAGACCACTCATCATCACTAAGCTCTTCAGGGTTCTGAGGTCTTGCAATAAAAGCCTCTCCAGCAGGAGAAAATTCATTTTGATCTCTCGATTCTTTACAATATGGACAAACTATCAAAAACATAATATTACCTTTATATATAACTAATGCGCAACTCCTGCTGCACCATGCTCGTCAATAAGAGCTCCACTTGTAAAACGATCAATATGAAATGGAACTGCTAACTCATGTTGCTTATCTTGAGCAATGGTGTGAGCAAAAACATTTCCAGAGCCTGGAGTCGCTTTAAAGCCTCCAGTTCCCCAGCCACAGTTAAAGTAAAGCCCTTCAACTTTTGTTGGACTAATTACAGGACAAGCATCAGGGCAAACATCAACTATGCCTCCCCATTGACGGTTCATACGTACTCTCGAAAAAATTGGAAACAATTCAAGTATTGCAGCAGCGCAATGCTCTACTATCTTTGCACTACCTCTTTGAGCATATGAGTTGTAACCATCAATACCAGCTCCAATAACTAAATCTCCCTTATCACTCTGGCTTACGTAACCATGAACAGCGTTAGACATTACTACCGTATGAAGAATTGGTTTCATAGCTTCAGACACAAATGCTTGAAGAGGGTGGCTTTCAACTGGCAGCCTTAATCCTGCCATTTTTGCAACAACTGAAGAGTGCCCTGCACTTACGCAGCCAACTCGATCTGCCATAATATCACCCAGTGTTGTCTTAACGCCTTTGACTTTGCCTTCTTCAACCTCGATGTCAATAACCTCACAATTTTGTATAATGTCAACTCCAAGATTTGAAGCGGCCCTGGCAAAGCCCCAAGCAACACCATCATGCCGAGCAACGCCAGCACGTGCCTGGAAAGATGCTCCCATAATTGGGTATCTTGCATTTTTAGAAGTATTAATAATTGGAATTTGTTCTTTTATCTCCTTGTGGTCAACAACAACGGCATCAACACCATTGAGCACATTAGCATTTACTCTTCGCTCAATATCTCTCATATCTTGCAGAGTGTGTCCAAGGTTGTATACTCCTCTCTGACTAAACATAACATTGAAATTTAGATCCTCACTAAGCCCTTCCCAAAGTCTCATGGAGTGCTCATAAAGACTAGAAGCCTCGTCCCTTAAATAGTTTGAACGAATAATAGTGGTATTTCTGCCAGTATTTCCACCACCAATATAGCCTTTTTCAAGAACTGCAACATTTGTAATGCCGCACTCTTTAGCTAAATAATAAGCTGTAGCTAGTCCATGGCCACCACCACCAATGATAATAACATCGTACTTAGATTTAGGTTTTACTAATGGGATTGCTTGATCCCATTCTTGATTGCCCAATCCAGCCTTTAATAGCGAATACCAAGAATATTTTTTTTGCATAATAATTTAAGCTTAAACAATAAAACTATAAATCAAGAACTACATCACTTGTGGGGTAAGAACAACAAGTAAGTATGTACCCCTCTTCCTCATGGGACTTTAAAAGCCCACCCTGAGCATCCATCTCAACTGTACCCTCTATCATCTTGGTACGACATGTTCCACATAGCCCCATAGAGCAGGCAAAAGGAACTGTAATGCCTTGTTTTTGGATTGAAACCAATATACTCGAATTACTGCCACAAGAGACAACCTTACCACTCTTCGACAGGGTGACATTATATTCATTTATTCCACTATTTGGAACTTTATGTTCTGGCAATTCCAGATGAACTGCCATATTACTTTGAGCAGTAGAACTCTCAATATCAAAGCTCTCTTGATGATAAGCAGACATATCAAAATCGCTCAATTCTAAAATCTTTTTTGCATTTTGCATATATGGTTCTGGCCCACAACAATATACCTCTCTATCAGAGAAATCTGGTACAAGCTCTAAAAGCAGTTCAGAACTTAAAAATCCACTAGGTCCCTCCCAGTTTGCATCTGGTTTATCACATATAAAATGCCTTTTAAAGTTAGTCTGATGGAGTTCATAAAACTCAAGCTCTTCTTTTGAAATTAAATCTTTGGGAGATTGTGCATTATGAATAAAAACTAAATCAACATTTATAGATAAATCTATAAAATATCTTGTCATTGAGAGCATTGGGGTAATACCACTTCCACCTGACATGAGTAAAATTTTAGACCTGGGCTGATCAAGAGCAACACTAAAAGACCCTCCAATATTAAGAGCATCAACGCAATCACCAATCTTTAAGCTGTCATGCATCCAGTTAGTAACAACCCCATCCTTCATTCTTTTATTAGTGATAGTTATTGTGTAAGGTCGAGTTGGACTTGACGCTATGGTATAAGTTCTCATAACCTCATTACCCTCTATATTTAAAAATAGAGTTGTATGCTGGCCTGGCAAAAACTGAAACCAAGCATCTTTCTTTGACTTAAAAGTAAAGCTCTTAACATTGTGGGTTTCATCTTTGATTTCAATACACTTTAAAGGTGATAGGTCTCCAACCCATCTATCAAGACTTTCAATATTTATATTGGGAAAAACTAATTCATTCATCTTACTTCAACTTAGTATTTAAATAATTGTTTACAATTTTATCATTGCCTTATGCAGTTGTAAAAATTAGAAAAGAAAACAGACTGTTTTTAATTCCAGCCAGATTTAATTAAAAATAACACTAAGGCATAGGGATTACATGTTTTTTTCTGGCATTCATTCCCTGAAAAATAATTGCCATAAATATAGCGCAACCGCCAATTAAAGTATTTGTACTCGGAATCTCGTGAATGCCGAATATTGGAAGCCACGCCCAAAAAATACCTAAAACAACCTCAAGCAATGAAAGCATTACAAGCTCACCACTAGGCAAATATTTTGCCCCTAAGCCATATAATATAAGGCCAACTCCAACTACTAAGCCATGCATCATACTAATGCCAATATTGGCTGAGGCCATTTCAAAACTACTTCCACTTACTAGAATTAAAATTGTTGCCCATAACATGCAAAAAAAGCCAGCAAGCGCAGGCGTTAATAATTTAGGTACTTCAGGATTTTTTCGAATTGTAATTGTGTATATTGCAAAGCCTAAAGCTACAAAGAAACCATAAACAACGCCTAATAAAGTAGTTGATTTTTCACTATCCCAAACCATAATTGTAATTCCAGCAGCAACAATTAACATGTTTATAAAAGTGATAGGACTCAACCTTTCACCTAAAATAAGGTAGCCTAAAAACGCAGAAAGAACTGGGGACAGGGCAAGCATTAATAGAGTAATAGCTACAGTTGTTGTTGTTAATGCATAAATCCATCCAAAAAATGTAAATGACATTACAACGCTTCCAACCAAACTCCAGGAGTCGATCCTCTTAAACGTAAGAAAAAAATCTTTGCCTTCTCTAAATGCTACATAAATGAGAATCACCGATGTGATTATTAAACCCCTATAAAGTAGATATTGAAGTCTATAGTTTTCAGCATCTTCTAGTAGGCGAACAAGTGGCGCACCAAAACTCCAGATGATTCCGCTGATAACGACTAATAAAAATCCAAGAAAATATCTATTCTGCATGAAACCCCTACATAACATAAAGATTGACACTAATTATTTCCGCATTTTGTTCTTAAAATATATATCTGTCAATCATTTTTTACGTGCCAAGAAGAGATACCAAAGTTAACACTATTATTTGTACAAAAAATAAGTAAATTCAGAGCTTAGTAGCAGTTAAAATTTAACTTTAAACACTTAGGCCTAAAAATTCATGGATAACTTAAGAGGCATTCTATTCATGATTCTTGCTATGGCTGGATTTGCATTTGAGGATTTATTTATTAAAATTCTCTCAGCTTATTTTCCAATTTCAGAAGTAATAATAATTCTTGGCTTTACTGGAAGTATCGTTTTTCTCATAATTGCACTTTTTCAGAAAGCACCAATTTTTCATAAAGACCTATTAAATAAACATGTAATAATTCGAACAATTTGTGAGCTCTTAGGGGCGGTATTTTTTGTTACAGCAATTGCTTTAACGCCACTTTCATCCGCTTCAGCTATTCTACAAATAACGCCATTATTAGTAACCATTGGCGCTGTAATATTTTTTAGAGAAAAAGTAGGATGGAGGCGCTGGACAGCAGTATTTGTTGGCTTTCTGGGTGTGTTATTAATTTTGCGTCCTGGCTATGGTGGCTTTATGCCGGCTTCAATATTTGCATTGCTTGGAGCTTTATTTCTAGCAGCAAGAGATTTATCAACTCGCGCAATGAAGGTTGACCTTCCCTCGGTAACGATTGCTTTATATGCCTTTATAGCTTTTGGATTCTCAGGTATTTTGATTATTCCATTTAATTCACCAATGATAGCTCCATCACTATATCAAATTATGTATTTTATTGGAGCATCGACTTTTGGAGTAATTGCTTATTATTCTCTTGTTATATCATCACGCATTGGTGAAATGTCCGTTATATCACCATTCCGATATTCACGGATTGTATTCGCAATGCTTCTAGCAATAATAGTTCTTGGAGAGAGGCCAGATAGCTTTACCCTTATTGGGGCATCTATTGTCGTAGCTTCAGGACTTTATACATTCATACGTGAAAGTATTTTAAATAAACCTCAATGAATTAGAGTAATTAGACCATGGATCATAAGCTATTTTTCATCAAGCAGAAAATATATGCTTTAAAAAAAGCTTGCTATACTTTACTAAAATGACTAACATCCGCACAAATTAACTCAATCAAAGGAGTCGCTATGAATATGCCAAGATCGATACACATACCCAATGGTGATAATATAGTCCATACATTCAGTGATAAAGAATTCCAAAATCGCCAGCAGAGTCTCAGAACTCATATGGCGCAAAATAACATTGATAGTATAATTTTTACGTCAATTCATGGTATTAATTATTACAGTGACTTCCTCTATTGCTCTTTTGGCAGACCTTATGCACTTGTCGTTACGCAAGATAAAACTACATCGGTAACTGCAAATATTGATGGTGGCCAACCTTGGCGTAGAACTTTTGGTGAAAACTTAGTCTACACAGACTGGCAAAAAGATAGCTTCTTTTATGCATTACAACAGCTCGTAAGTAATGGCGATAAAATTGGTATAGAGTATGATCATATAACTAAAGAGCGCTTAGACAAGCTTCAAGCTGCATTTAACAAATCAAACTTTATTGATATTTCAGTTGATTGCATGAAGATGCGCTCTATCAAGTCAGATGAGGAAATTGCTCATATCATTCAGGGGGCAAATGTTTGTGATATAGGCGGAGCAGCACTCGTTGAAGCTGTTAAAGAAGGAGTGCCAGAACACGAGGTAGCCCTTCACTCAACACAGGCTATGGTCAGAGAAATTGCTAAGCGATATCCAAACTCAGAGCTAATGGACACCTGGACTTGGTTTCAATCTGGCATTAATACTGATGGCGCGCACAACCCCGTGACCACTAGGAAAGTTCAAAAAGGTGATATTTTAAGTCTTAATTGTTTTTCAATGATTGCAGGCTACTATGTTGCACTCGAAAGAACATTATTTTATGATCATGTTGATGACGAATCCCTGAGATTGTGGGAAATTAATGTAAAGGTACATGAGGAAGGAATGAAACTTATCAAGCCAGGAGTTGCATGCAAAGACATCGCACTTGAACTTAATAAAATTTTTGAAGAGTATGGCTTACTTGAAAGTAGAACTTTTGGATATGGTCATTCATTTGGAGTTTTGTCTCACTACTATGGCCGTGAAGCTGGAGTTGAGCTAAGAGAGGATATAGATACAGTGCTGCAAAAAAATATGGTTGTCTCTATGGAGCCTATGATTATGATCCCAGGAAGTCAGGCTGGTGCTGGTGGTTATCGTGAACATGATGTTATGGTATTAACTGAAGATAGCGCCTATGACATCACCAAATTTCCATTTGGTCCAGAGCATAATATTATTACTTAGTAGTTTTTATAAAACACTAACCCAGAAAAATGGAAACTATTGATTACTCATATTTATTAAAAGAGTTGAAATTAACAGCCCGAAATGCTGGTAATGAGATTATAAAAATCTATGCTAATTCAATAAATGTTAAGTTCAAAGATGATGGATCACCGGTCACACTAGCTGACAAAGCAGCAGAGGATGTAATTCTTAAAAAACTTAAAGAGATTACCCCAGATATCTTAATTGTCTCAGAAGAAGACTCAAAAAGTCATAGTTCAAAAGCTACGAATCAGTTTTTTCTCATAGATCCACTTGATGGTACAAAAGAGTTCCTTAAAAAAGATGGCTTAGGTTCATTTACTGTAAATATTGGACTTATTGAAAATGGCATTCCAACTTTAGGGGTTGTTTATGCACCTGCACTTAACAGGATGTTTTTTGCTTCAGTTGCTACTGGCGCTTTCGAAGAATCAAATGACTTAATTAAGCCTATAACTATACGAGAATTACCTCAATCTGGAGCTGTTGCTGTAGCAAGCATTTCTCATCGTGACGAATTAACAAATACTTGGTTAAATGATCATAAAATTAAGAATACAACATCCATTGGGTCTTCATTAAAATTTTGTTTAGTTGCCTGTGGTGAGGCTGATGTCTATCCTCGATTTGGTCCAACTATGGAATGGGACACTGCTGCTGGAGATGCTGTATTGAGATGTGCAGGTGGCTCAGTTAAGCATCCAAATGATGAGCCGTTTAACTATGGAAAGTCTAATTATAGAAATGGTCCATTTATTGCTTATGGAAGTTTCTAGATCAAAAGAAATAATAACTCTTACTAATCAAACCATCCTAACTTTCGTAAGAATATATCTCTACCATCATCTCATCTGCAATTAGCTCAAGCTTATCTCTAATAAGACTTTCATCAAGGGAGACTGGCAAATGAAGAGTAATTTGTGCTTTGAAAAGCTGCTCTCCAGACATAGATGCATCAATTATCTCAGTCTTTAACTCTTCTACATTTGCTTGCAAATCATCTGCTAGAACATGAGATAGTTTATTGATAATACCAACATGATTTTGACCAATAAGCTCAATGTTATAACTCTTTACATTAGCTTGTTTTAATGGGGAAGTTTCTTCGCACGCAATTTGTAATCCTAAAGATGATGAAACCAACTCTTTACTTAATTGAGTAGCATTTTTGGATGGCACATTAACCTTCAGAATTCCTGCAAACTTTCCTTCAAAGCTGGACATATTACTCTCAATCCAGTCACCATTATTAGCCACAATAATCTTTGAAAGACCGTCAATAAGCCCAGGTTTATCGTCACCTAAAACACTAATCAAAAATGATGTCATAAAATTTTTATTTATAATCTTCTAAACTTGGACAAGAACAAATTAAGTTCTTATCTCCATAGACATTATCCACACGCGAAACTGGCGGCCAGTATTTAACTCGCCTTAAACTTTCGACAGGATATGCTGCCTCTTCCCTGGAGTATGAAAAATTCCATTCTGTAGATGTTACCATTTCTAGAGTATGTGGAGAATTAATTAGCGGGTTATCTTCTGTAGAGTATTCTCCAGATTCAACTTTTAGTATCTCTTTTCTGATTTGTATCATAGCTTCACAAAATCGATCAAGCTCATCCAATGACTCAGACTCTGTTGGCTCAATCATTAACGTTCCGGCAACTGGAAATGACATAGTTGGAGCATGAAAACCGTAATCAATGAGTCGCTTAGCTACATCATCTACACTTATACCAACTGTATCTTTAATGGGCCTAATATCAATAATACACTCATGGGCAATTCTGCCATTTTCATCACTATAAAGTATTGGATAGTGCTCTTCAAGTCTCTTTGATATATAGTTTGCATTTAAAATTGCATTGCATGTAGAAGCATAAAGACCTTCTTTACCAAGCATTGCAATATACATCCAACTGATAGGCAAAATACTGCCAGAACCCCATGGAGCCCCAGAAATACTTCCAACATCTGTATTATTTAATGGCGTTGTTGGTAAAAAATGTACTAAATGCTCTTTAACGCCAATTGGCCCAACTCCAGGGCCACCACCACCATGAGGAATAGCAAATGTTTTATGTAAATTAAGGTGTGATACGTCGCCTCCAAACTCACCTGGAGCAGAAACACCAACCATTGCGTTCATATTAGCACCATCAATATAAACCTGGCCTCCAGCATTATGAACAATTTCACAAACCTCTTTTACGTCCTTTTCAAATACTCCATGAGTAGAAGGATATGTAATCATTATTGCAGCTAAATTATCGGCATGCTCTTTTGCTTTAGCTTTTAAATCTAAAAGATCAATATTGCCATCCTCTGCACTATCAATTACGATTACCTTCATACCAGCCATTTGCGCAGATGCTGGATTAGTACCATGGGCAGAAGATGGGATTAAACAAATATTTCTATTTTCTTCACCTCTACTTCGGTGATAAGCACGAATTGCAATTAATCCTGCATACTCACCCTGAGCTCCTGAATTTGGCTGCAGTGATATTGCAGCATAACCTGTTGCCTCACAAAGCATTTCTTCAAGCTCACTAATCATCTCCTGATAACCTATGACTTGATTCATTGGAACTGCTGGATGGATCTGAGAAAATTCTGGCCAAGATACTGGTATTAATTCTGCTGCAGCATTAAGCTTCATTGTGCATGAACCAAGAGGAATCATTGAGCGATCAAGTGCAATATCCTTATCCCCTAAATATCGAATATAGCGCATCATATTTGTTTCTGATCGATAGGTATTAAAAACATCATGTGTCAAGAAGCTTGATTTTCTTTTTAGGCTTTTATGAATTTGAGTCTTATTTTTTTCAAATATAATTTGAGTATTTAGGCCAGATTCTGTATTAAATATTTTCCATAAGTACTCTATATCCTCAGGAGCACTCAGCTCATCAAATGAAACTGAAACGAGTGTCTTACTAAAAACATTTATGTTGTATCCATTCTTTTCAGCTTGCATAACTACTGCATCAGAGTTCTCAACTTCTATAGTTAATGTATCAAAAAATGTCTCATTTAAAATACGAAATCCCATTTCTGACATGCCTTCAGCAAAAACACTTGAGTAGCGAAAAATTCGATCAGCGATATTTTTAAGTCCCTCTGGTCCATGATAAACAGCATACATGCTTGCCATAATTGCTAGAAGAGCTTGAGCAGTACAAATATTACTTGTCGCTTTTTCACGGCGAATGTGTTGCTCTCTAGTCTGAAGCGCAAGTCTATAAGCAAGCCTCCCTTTAGTATCAACCGATGCTCCAATAATACGCCCAGGCATAGACCTTTTGTATTTGTCACTGATAGACATGAAGGCAGCATGTGGCCCACCATAACCAATTGGCACTCCAAATCTTTGAGTATTACCAACTACTATATCTGCACCCATTTCACCAGGTGGCTTTAAAAGTGTTAAAGAAAGTAAGTCTGCACTAACTGCAACGAGAGCTTTTTTTTGATGAACTAATTCTATTAAACTTGAGTAATCACTATAGCCGCCATAAGTATTAGGATATTGCAATAACACTCCAAAACAATCAAGCTCTTTTAGATCAGTCAAAGGGTCACCAACAACGACCTCAATATTTAGTGGCTCAGCTCGAGTTTTAATTACTTCAATATTTTGAATAAAACAATCATTAGCTACAAAAAATATTTGACTCTTAGATTTACTAACTCGATGACATAAAGTCATAGCTTCTGCGCAAGCAGTTGCCTCATCTAGCATTGATGCATTTGCCAAATCCATCCCTGTTAAGTCTGAGACCATTGTTTGAAAATTCATTAATGCCTCTAACCGGCCTTGAGATATTTCTGGCTGATAAGGGGTATAAGCTGTGTACCAAGAGGGATTTTCTTGGACATTGCGCTGAATTACTGGTGGTGTAATTGCATTGTAATAACCCTGGCCAATGAATGACTTATAACGAATATTCATTCTAGCTAGATTTCTTAATTTTTTAAGGGCTGCCAACTCCGACATACCTTTAGCTATATTCATCGGCTTTTTCCGACGAATAACATCTGGCACAATCTCATCAATTAACTTATCTAAGTTGTCAAAACCAAGATAATCAAGCATCTGATTTTTCTGCTCAGTTGAAGAACCAATATGCCTAGAAGTAAAGGCATCATTATTTAATAAATCTTCAATTTTTTTAGCCATTTAACTCTTTCCTTATTCCTCAATAAAAGTGTTGTACGCGCCTTCATCCATTAATTCATCTAATTCTTCAGGACTTGATAATTTCACCTTGATAAACCAACCTTCGCCCATAGAGTCTTCAGTGACAAGTTCTGGCTCATCTTCTAAACGACTGTTAACTTCAACAATAGTTCCAGAAACTGGTGCAACTAGATCTGAAGCAGCTTTAACTGACTCAATTACGGAAATATTTTCTCCGCGGCTACACTCATCCCCAACTTCCGGTAACTCAACATAAACCAGATCTCCTAATTGCTCTTGGGCAAAATCCGTTATCCCAATAACTACTAGATCATCTCCTTGTGACTGAATCCATTCATGATCTTCTGAAAATTTAATACTCATTACTACTCCTCATATTAATATTTAACCTCTGTAATAGTTCTGTTTAACAAATGGCAGACTTACAATCTCAACTGCAATTTTTTTATCCCTAACTAATGCAAAAAGCTTGGAATTTTTTTCTATATAACTCTTTTTTAACCTTGCTATAGCTATTGGCCTATTTATGCTAGGGCCAAAGCCACCACTTGTTACCTTTCCCACATTATTACCCAACTCATCTTCAATCATTGCTCCATCTCGAACAGGCATTCTTCCTTCGGGTTGAAGGCCAAAAACCCTTGATTCGGAGCCCTCACTAAGGTGCTTCATAATAGTTTCGAAGCCTAAATAATTACCTTCTCTTTCTCCACCAGTTCTTCTTACCTTGGATAATGCCCAGCCCAATGAAGACTCAACAGGACTATGATGAATATCAAGTTCATGCCCATAAAGAGATAATCCAGCTTCTAAACGAAGAGAGTCTCTTGCACCTAAACCAACCCATTCAACTTCTATGTTAGAAAGTAAAATTTTTGCTAATTCCTCAGAATCTTTAGCTGCTAATGAAATTTCAAAACCATCTTCTCCTGTATAGCCAGACCTTGTTATCAAACATTCAATTCCATTTATAACTACTTGTTTAGCGGTCATAAAAAGCATTTCACTAATAGAAGGTGCAATCTCAGATAAAACTTTATGTGCTGAAGGTCCTTGTAATGCCAATAGTGCAACATCTTCAAGAAACTCTACTTTACAGTCATCACCAATTGTCCTTTGCAAATGAGCAAAATCAGCATTTTTACAGCCAGCATTAACCACTAAAAACAAATCTTCATCACCCAGATTGGTAACCATCAAGTCATCCATTACACCGCCAGATTTATTTGTAAATAAAGCATAGCGCAATTTCATTAAGGGTAAATCAATAATATCAACTGGAACTATAGACTCAAGTGCTTTTTTTGCATTTACACCACCCAGCCTTATCTGCCCCATATGAGAGACATCAAAAAGTCCTGCTTTTTCACGTGTGTGGTTGTGTTCTTTTTTTATCCCAAGAGGGTAACTTACAGGCATATCATACCCAGCAAAAGGCACCATCTTTGCTCCAGCATCTAAGTGCATTTGATGCAAGGGAGTAGTTTGAATTAACATATCTTTAGACATTACAATGTGTCTCAAAAAGCCATATTATATAAGAATAGTTTATTTAGTTGAATTCAATTCGTCTTGAATTGATATAAATAGGGTAATTATGTGAATATCGACAGAATGGTTACAAGACTCAGCAGTCTTCCTTTAGCTAATCACAAAGTTTTGTATCAGAATTAATACCCATTAGCCCTACTATATATAGGATAAGGCAATTCTCCTTTTTGGATTCGATGGATGTTTTCAGAAATAGTTTGTCCTGCTGAATTTGGATTACTTTGCCCTGCAATGTGTGGCGTTATATAAACTGAAGGATGGTCCCAAAGTGAATTATTTTCTGGCAACGGTTCTTGTGCAAATACATCCAAAGCAGCTGCTTTAATATGCCCTTCACTAAGAAGAGTCATTAAATCATTCTCATTAATTATTCCACCTCTACCAATATTTATAATAAATGAATCTTTTGGAAGAAGGCTAAGCTCTTTTTTTGTAATAATGTTGGCAGTATCTGATGTTAAGGGAAGGACATTAATTAGAATATTCGTCCTGCCTAAAAAATCAGAAAGCTGGCCTTGACCATAATAATATTTAATATCTGCGAGTGAAGATTTTTGATTAGCGCCCCAGCCAATAACATTAAAACTTTGAGTAACTAATAATTCACCAATACTTCTGCCAATATTCCCTAGGCCCATAATGCCAATTGTTCGGTCCTCTGTCTGAATAGAGCTTTGCTGAATCCACTGGCGTTTAAGTTGTTGAGATCTATAAAGATGCTGATCGCTATGAAAATGAAGTACCCAATGCAAGGCGTGAAGGCACATTTCATGAGTTAATTTTTTATCAACCAGGCGAACTATAGGAATCCCTTCAGGCAGCTCAGGATCACTAGTAATATGGTCTACTCCTGCCCCCAAGGACATAATTGCCTTTAAATTAGGATATTTTTTTAATATACCTCGAGGATGCTTCCAGACAACAGCAAATTCAACCTCATTAACATCCCCATCATCCGGATAAACTTTTATATCCATCTCTGGCATAGCCTTTTGCAGGCCATTTGACCAAACCTCCATATCCTCCCAGAAGTCTGTAGATGCTAATACTATTGACATAGTTTAACTCATAGTTATTTTCAAATTAATATTGGTATTTTAATTTACTTATGCAAGACAGTGCCCTAAAAATAGTTATTAAGAAATTCACGGTACCATGAATTTTTTTAATAGCTAAAATCAAATATTAATGTAGAATATTAGTAATACTTTTTATGTAATTTTTTTATGTTTATCAGTGTTTTAGACTTATTTAAAGTTGGTGTTGGGCCTTCAAGCTCGCACACAATGGGGCCCATGGTTGCTGCCAATGATTTTATGACGCATGTCAGAAATTTTTTAGATTCAAATCCTTCTGGTGATATGCATCATATGAGGTGTACTCTAAAGAATTCTTTAGCTTATACAGGAGTTGGTCATGCAACAGATAAAGCTGTCACTCTTGGACTAAATGGTTATCTTCCAAATACCATCATTAAAGAGAATATGGATGAAGTCATTGAGAGAACTTGGAATTCAAAAAATATAGCTATCAACAACACTCAAAAAGTCGCATTCTTTTCGGAAGATGATATCATTTTTGATACCAGGAACTCATTAAAGCAAAACCCTAATGGTATGGTTTTTGAGCTTCTTGACAAGTCAGATTCAATTCTAATTTCACATACTTATTTCTCTATCGGTGGTGGTTTTATATCTACATTAGCAGAAATAGATAATGTTGAAGCGCCTATTGCAGCTGAGCCGAGCTCAGCCTACCCATTCCCGTTTGATAATTCAGATCAAATGCTGGAAATGTCAAAAAAGCACAATAAAACCATTTGGGAAATGAAGCTCGCCAATGAAATAGAAAATATCCCTGAAAAAATGCTGAATAGGGAGCTGGACACTATCTGGGATGCAATGAAAACTTGTGTTGAAAGTGGTCTTGCGACCGAGGGCATCTTGCCAGGTGGCTTAAATACAAAGAGGCGCGCAAAAAAATTACATGAAAACCTCCAGATTGATCCAGAAAATACAAATTCTAGTGACTGGCTTTGTGCATACGCCATGGCTGTAAATGAAGAAAATGCTGCTGGTCATATGGTAGTTACTGCTCCCACCAATGGAGCAGCTGGAGTAGTTCCAGCAACTCTTTACTACTTCTTCAAACACAAGTCAGCGACTCAAGAACAAATTCGTCAATTCCTATTAACGGCATCTGCAATCGGCGGACTAATAAAACATAACAGCTCTATATCAGGGGCTGAAGTGGGTTGCCAAGGGGAGGTAGGCTCAGCATCCTCAATGGCTGCTGCAGCTTTGTGCGCGGTAAGAGGCGGTACAACTGCTCAAATTGAAAATGCCGCAGAAATGGCATTAGAACACCACATAGGAATGACTTGCGATCCGGTTAAAGGTCTTGTTCAAGTTCCTTGTATTGAGAGAAATGGATTTGGAGCGGTTAAGGCATATACTGCAAGTTCACTATCACTTAGAGAAAGTGGTGAGCACTTAATTTCTCTAGATCAGTGTATTGCAGCTATGAAAAGGACAGGCCTTGATATGTCCACAAAGTACAAAGAGACGTCATTGGGCGGTTTAGCTGTAAGCTTTATTGAATGCTAAACTAGTCTGTATCGACTAGTCCAGCGCCAGCGCCAGAAGCCCTAGACTCAGCACTTGATTTAACCAGACAGCGTGAAAAGTAGCTATAAATTGCATCCCAATTCTCTTCCACTTTAACGCCAATATGAAGAATTTTTAATTTCTCCTCGGCTAAGTTAAATTTCTTAATAATATTTCCTTTATTGGATTCATCGCTCGCTGTTAAAGGTGAAATTAACATATCAGCATTGCTACTTAATTCTATAAGCGTAGACGATGAACTTAAGACCTCCCAGTCGTCATTATTGATTAAGTTAACTTGAAATTGATTTTTTTCTTGATCAGTCCAAAGTACCTTTATTCCAAGACACCCATTCGCCCCTAAAGCCGAAACAACTAGAAATGGAGAATCAACATTACTGATCTTTAGCGCACCAGAGCCATTACTAACTTCTATCCAATCCACACAACTTGATGAGGCCTCTAGGGAAGATAAGAATTTTCCTTCTGGACAAAATAGATGCCCCCCATCTTTTGTTTTTTCAAATTTGATTGATAAGCTACTTGCTTTACTATCTAAATTATCAAGCGCCTTTAAACTACATCGTGAAGGATCAAAACCATTTTCTGAAACCCAAATATTGCCTCGCGCAAAGTCTTCTGAAAGGCCAATAGGGGCATTTACTCCAAAAGCTGCTCGAGTAAAATAAAAAAGGACTTCATTTAAAGAGATTGTTAGATGTCTTTTTGACATGTACAGTTTATGCAAGGATATGACTGCGAACGACCTCCAATTGGAAATGACCAACAGTCGTGATTTGGTTCTGATAATTGGTCAGGCATCGGTGCGCCTTGATACATTGATATCCGAGTCCAAAGGTTTGACTTTGGATCAAATTTCGAAGCGCCAAAAAAAGCCAACTTAAAGCGTAATAGATCTAATGGCCTCATGGTCTCACTCAATAGATTATCTTGTACTTCAGAATAAGGCCTTACAAAAGTATTCTGAATTCGACGAATAATATGTCTAAATTGCGGATAACTCATTACAAAGTCACTGAGAGAAGTTGCGTTACTAGTTTCCAATAGTTTTTCATTTAAATCATGAACATCTCTACCAATAGCAAGAGGCATTTCTTTCTCAACTCCGTCATCAACACCTTTAGAGCCAAATCTAGGTTCTAATTTATCCTCTGAATAGTACCAAAAATGATGTTGAGATTCCCCCAAAGAAAAGTCTATAGTTGTCGCCCATTGATAGGAATCTGCTACAACCTCTTTTAATTCAGATAAAGACATATCTGCTTTAAATTTTGGAATTTCAGTTGTTGACATCGTCTCAGCTAAGTCATCAACTAATGCTCCATGTGGCTCAATAATAAGTGACACAACCATCTCTTGACACTCAAGAGAAAAATTATCCTCAACATATTGATAAATTCCATTCCAAGGATATGGTCTTAAAATATTTGGCTCATTTTCACACCAAAGTCTTAGTGCTTGAATTTCGTCTGTCAAGCAGGAGATTCTTTCGCTCTGAATATCGTCTTCAACATTCCATTCATCAACATGCTGGCTAACCTGAAGAAGTGACTTTAAAAAAACCTTAAGAGTACCTTCAATTGGAGTTTCAATTGACCTGACTCTTGCCAATGCAGTCTCTTTTGCAACAACCCAATTATGAATTAATGCAGGATGCTTAAGCAAAAATGGGGCCATACCAAGGCCTGTTGCATTTCCAACGCCAATAAATCGACGTGTAGTTTTATCAAGTTTAACGGCTTTTTCTCCACCCCTTTCTTTTGCAAGCTCTTCAGCTGAATCTATCGTGAACCATCGAATTAAGTAGACAGTTAACAATTCTATTTGAAAAGGTGCTTTACACTCCTCTCGATCAGAAATCTTATCTCTATCGGCACAACCAAACTTTCCACTTCCATAAACTGCAGAAGTTCTCATTAAATAACCTACAGAGGTTAACAAATCTTTATCAGGCTGATTTCCAGCAGACAAAGAGTCAACAACATTTTTAAAAACTCTTAGACTTTTATTTGCCCTTGATAAGGTAAGCTCACTTGGCCTATATCGACCAGCCTCTTGCTTAGGCGTGTTGTCCGCCAAATAATCAATATCCTCTTGTGATGGAACGCCGTCAAAAAGACTAAACGTTGCATCCCATACCTCAGCAATAACCCTATCCGTTCTCATATCAGCTGGAATTTCTTGAGTAAAAGCTATCAATGAATATGTTCTATTAGGTGTAGTAACTGCATAAACACTTATGCCATATCCATCTTTATCAACTTCACGACGAGTCCTTTCAAACTTCCAATTCTCTTTAGACATACGCCTTATAAGAGTTCGCATAAAGCTTAACCGAGTTGGAAAAGATGAGCCCATCCTTTCAAGACGCATCACCTTTTCAGGTGTTCTCATAAAATCAGAATCAATATCAATTTGTACAGTTTCAGTAGTCATAATTATTTACTTTAAAGATTCAAAAGAGGCTTCAAAAAAGTTTAGCCAATTCTTACCCATTATTAAACCAACATCATCACTAGAGAATCCGACACTTTTTAAGCCAGTTGCAATATTTACAAAATCATGATTGTTGCGAAACCATTCTGGTTGCTCAGGAAAACCAGCAAAGCTTGCAGAACCCTCACCATAGTCACGTTCATTTGTCCAAGTACCATTTCTCATCCATTCAACAACACTGTCAGGTTGATTTTGACACAAATCTGTACCAATTCCAATATTATGAACCCCCATGATTTCTGAAGTATCAGCAATCATTTGGCAAAAGCTTTCCAAAGTACAATTTGTTCCATCCTTTAGGTGGTGAGGATATACTGAAAACCCAAGCATACTGTCACTTTCACCTAATGCCTCAAGAACTTTATTAGACTTGTTCCTTAATGCAGGATGCCAAAAAGTTGGATTAGCATGGGTAATAGCAATAGGGCGCTCTGAAATTTCAATCGCCTCAAGAGTAGAAATCTCTGAAGAATGGCTCATATCAACCACCAAGCCAACTCTATTCATTTCTTTAATTACTTGCTTACCCATTCGGGTTATACCTGGGTCATTTTCTTCGTAACAACCTGTACCTAATAAGCTTTGATTATTATATGTAAGCTGCATAAATCGAATTCCCAATTGATGGCATATTTCGACCAATCCAATGTCATCTTCTATGGGCGAGCAATTCTGAAACCCAAAAAATATTGCAGTTCGTCCCTCATTTTGAGCTTTAAGTACATCACTTGCAGACTTGCCATGGAAAATCAAATTTGAATAACTTTCAAAATAGCGATTCCAGTCAATAACATTTTGAACCATCTCCTTAAAGTCTTCGTGGTAGCAAATTGTAACATGGACCGCACTTAGACCACCATCATTAATTTGTTTGAATACCTCTTCACTCCAATTGTTGTATTGAAGGGCGTCAATAAAAAGTGATGGATGAGCCATTATGGGTTTCCACTAGAAATATATGAAGTTTTAACTTGAGTATATAGCTCTTTTGCATAGGATCCTTGCTCTCTGGGACCAAAGCTTGAATTTTTTCTACCGCCAAAAGGAACATGATAATCGGTGCCAGCCGTTGGTAAGTTCACCATAACGCAACCACTCTCTGCATTTCTTCGAAAATGACTTGCTCGTGATAGTGACTGAGTAATAATGCCTGAAACAAGACCAAAATCAGTATCATTGGAAACTGAAAGTGCTTCATCATAATCCGCAACCTTAATAACACACGCCATAGGTGCAAACAATTCTTCTCGGTTCACCCGCATTGAATTATTACCACCAACTAATAATGCAGGCTGCATGTAAAAACCTGGATTATCGAGCTCGAGTTTCTCACCGCCACAAACTATTTCACATCCCTCTTCTTTTGCTAAAGACATATATCTAAGGTTTGAGTCAAGTTGCTGCTGACTGGCTACTGGACCAATTTGAGTGCCTTCATCAAGAGCATGTCCAACCTTTAGATCTGCAGTAGACTGACTCATTCGATCAACAAACTCATCGTGTATTGATTCGTGAACCACTAGCCTTGATGAAGCAGTACACTTTTGACCTGTACTTCCAAAAGCACCGCCAGTTGCAGCAGCAACAGCAACGTCAATATCTGCATCATCCATTATTACTAATGGATTTTTAGATCCAAGTTCTAATTGAAACTTCGTTAAGTTTTTTGCCGCAGCACCAGCTATTTGAAGTCCAACATCATAGGATCCAGTAAAACTAATAGCATGGACTTTTGGGCTTTCAGCTAAAGCCTGTCCAATAGATGATCCAGACCCCATAACTAAATTAAACAATCCTTTTGGAATATCTTGCCTTGCAATGATTTCTGTTAATGCAACGGCGCTCGCTGGAGTTAGGTTGGCAGGTTTCCAGATTACTGCATTACCAAATGCTAGTGCTGGCGCAATTTTCCAGCTTGCAGTTGCTGTTGGAAAATTCCAAGGAGAAATAATTGCAACAGTCCCCATAGCTTCTCGTCGAACATCAATTTCAATGTTTGGCCTAACTGAATCTGCAGTATCTCCACTTTGACGAAGCACTTCAGCAGCGTAGTAAGTAAAAAATTGACCAGCTCTATAAATTTCTCCTTTGCCTTCAGCTACCGGTTTACCTTCTTCACGAGAAAGTAGCTCTCCTAACTCAGCACTTCGAGCCATCATCTCCTCACCAATCTTCATCAACACAGCTTGTCGCTGCTCCAAACCAGTAGCAGCCCATTGCTTTTGCGCAATTTGAGAAGAGTTAAGGGCATCCTCTAGCTGAGCATTATTTGCTTGCGCATACTCACCAATGACATCGCTAGTGTCGGAAGGATTTATGTTAGATATCGAACTAGAACCCTTGACCCAGTCGCCGGCTATAAAGTTATTAGACAGATTTGACATTATTTTTTTATTTATTTTTAAAATATTAAATTTTACTCTTTATTGGTGATTTATCAAGAATATAAGGGAATAAGTAAATATAGTATTTTTCATCTTTGTATGAAAAATTAATGTACCATTTAACAAATATTTAATCTACGAAACATATATTAAATCTATTGTAATCAAACTATTATGGTTAACTCTTCTAAAAGACTTGGTAAGGATGCAAAGAGAACAGATCGACTAAAAGTCAAGATTGAAATGCTTCCTACTTTGAATAATGCGATGGAAGAGTCGGTATATTAAAAGAACAAAAATGAGCAAAATCAAACTACCAAAAAACCCTGGTAAAACTGGCTGGAAAGAAATTCTTCCTAAAAGAAAGGTCAATCCAAAGCTTTCTAATCATAGCAATGTAGACTATCTAATTATTGGTGGAGGTTTTGCTGGCCTCTCTGCAGCTCGACGTTTAAATCAAATCAATAAGGATATAAAAATTACAATACTTGAAGCCTGTGAAATAGGTGAGGGTCCCGCAGGAAGAAATTCGGGCTTTATGATTGATCTTCCTCATAACCTAGCCTCCGATGACTACCTTGGAAG
>JACNFO010000039.1 GCA_014384565.1 Candidatus Pseudothioglobus aerophilus | reverse complement strand
CGCTTAAGGTTAAAGCCACAAATTATTTCATCTTGAATAAAGGCTAAGCGATAATTTTTAAAGTTTCTAGTAAAGTCTGAAGCCCTCTCTTCTGGAGATATTTCCAGAAGCTCTTGCAAAATCTCATCACTAAATATAATGTCATAAATTTCAATACTAGGTGTAGAACTCGACTGCACATTTTCAATTAAATGTTTTGATGCAACTTCTCCTGGACAGCTGATACCTCTTTTATTGGCTTCCTCAATAATATATTCAGGTGGAGAAGCACTGTCAAGCCATCCACACAAAGCCTCATCTGGCCAGTCATCAAGATACCCAGCATTGACATTACCAATAATGCAGCTGAGTAGTAGAAAACTAGTAAGGATTTTGATTAATGTCATTTAGTTAAATGAATATGAAATTCTTTAAATATCTTTGGGAATCACGAAAAGAGATAGTCAAAAACTCTTGGTAGTTTTGGTTCAAAGAATACCTTGTTTGCAATGAGGTCGTGATCCAGCCCTAAAGATTTTTCAATGCAGGCAGCACACACCGATCGATAATCAATTGTTGCCATTAAGTCTCTCTGCTCAAATTGATCATTTTTTGCAAGCCCTGGCCAGTCAGAGATAACCCTTGATTTAGAGATTGCACCGCCTGCGATTATTCCAGCAGAGCCGTACCCATGATCTGTTCCTCTTGTACCGTTGACAGCAACCGTCCTTCCAAACTCAGTGATAGTAAGAATAATGCTATTATCCCATGCGCCACCGAGGCCTCTTTTGTAAGAGGCAATAACCCCATCAATTTTTGCTAAATCAATCCCATGGTCATT
This sequence comes from Candidatus Pseudothioglobus aerophilus, assembly GCA_014384565.1. Classification (GTDB taxonomy): domain Bacteria; phylum Pseudomonadota; class Gammaproteobacteria; order PS1; family Pseudothioglobaceae; genus Pseudothioglobus; species Pseudothioglobus aerophilus. Next base: position 69,479 of record JACNFO010000039.1, on the reverse strand, counting down.
ACCGTTCCCATCATCTTGAGAAGCGTGCGAATCAAATCCACTCAACCTTATAACTGAGGCTGTAGGCCCATCTTTTTTTGCCATAGCCTTGCCCGCATACTCCGCTAAACTTTGAGGATCTCTTGGCATATTTTCTAAAGTTAGTAAACTTTTTTGCTTAACTTTTTCAAACACATCACTGCCCAGCTTTCCATGCGCTGCAGTCAGTTTTTCAACTAAATTAATATTTATTTTGCTGGATTGATCAATTTTTGCAGGAAAGAAATTATCATTTTCGCCATACCCTCTAAGTATTAGGGGCATTTCAAGTGATAGTGCTCTGCCTGGAATCTTTGCAAGCTCCAAAGAGCGCCCAAGCCAGCCTGTCTTTTCAGAAAACGGAGTCAAACCACCTCCTTGAATTAAATTCTGACCTTCAAAGTGCGATCTTTTTTTATACGGGAAAGAGGTTGCATGAACAATTGAAGCGTTATTAGATGCCATCAAGGAGGAAAGATTTTTGAGAGAGGGGTGAAGGCCAAAAAATGAATTCAGTTTTAAATAATTTTCAGGGACAAGTATGCCTCTCATCTTTTCAAAATTTGGATCACCAAATGCTGGAACAGCACTTAACCCGTCCATTCCACCTTCAAGAATAATGACCGAGATTTTCCCAGGCGGCTTGTCTTGAGTAAATCCTTGAAGTGGAATACCTGCTAAGAACAGAGACGCTCCAGAGGCCTTTAAAAAATCCCTTCTTGTTAATTTATAATTAGGCATTTTCAAGTCCCATGAGTTCAGGGCTACACATTAGTGCAATAAATTGATTCTTTTTAGACCTTGAAGACATTCCGTGAAGGCTCTCAACTAGCTTCCTTGTCTCATTACTTGCTCCAATTCGATCCATAATGACACTCGTTGATTGTATTTGACTATCCGAAGTCCAAATAGAGTCAGCAAACCTAATTCGCCGCTCAAACATTTCTCCAGACATCCACTCCTCTTTTTTACTTGAGTAACCATTGGGTTGTCTTTCTGCCCATAAATTTTGTCCTAGTTCATCAAATATTTGCATAGGTTGCATATTAAACTTCAAGCTATTATTTGAAGTATTAATCTCATTCCAGCCCATAAAGTATGTGGCATTGCTCAGCCTTAAAACTTGAAAAAGCCAAGTCATCGGCAACTGAAATTTTGGCTCCTTCGATGCAATAGCTCTTTCTATAACCGCTGTATGAATTTGATCTAGGTTGCCATTGCTCTGTCTCCAGGCACTTGCAATATAATTGACATCCGTTTTATTGGGAACATCGCTAACAAAATGCTCGGCTAACTTTGTTGAGAGGTGCATTACCGTATGTTCATGAGCGGCCAGGAAATCTGTCAACTGTTTGAGACCACCTTTTCCTGTGCCTATCGTTTTTCCAAGGATTATTTTATTGCCTGGCTCGGCCCAATTTCTTTTATACATGTCCCAAAGGTTAGTTGTGCCACCTTGCTCCTTTAAAGAACTCAAAGGGTTGCCTTTAATGTCAATGCCCCAACCAGCTAGAACCTTTGCTGCATTTCTAATGTCGGTCTCTGTATAGTTTGCGCTTGGTGAAACGGTGTGAAGTTCTAGTAGCTCTCTTCCAAGATTATCATTCAGGCCAGCCTGCTCTCCGTTTGCTTTGGCCCACCTAACTTGATTTGAATTAGGTCCGGCACTAATATGGTTATCCAGGTAGCTCAACATTCCTGGGTGCGTGGTGACCTTGTATAGCATGGTTGAAAATGAGTCATTAAAATTTGCTAATATTGCCTCCTCCATTGCATGCCCAATTACCTCCCTAGAGTCAAAACTACCTATTGTAAAGTGGTTTGCCCAGAACGACATAAGACGAAGGCGAAGCTGGTCAGAGCCATAGACATTGCGATGTGAGAATCTAAGAATATCTTTTTTATACATTAAGTTATCCTTATCATTTGCACGTTGAGCAGCTTCAGTGTAGCCACCTTCTTTCTTTCTTTCTCTTTTGATTGTTTCCCAGTGGATTCTTAGTTTTACTGCTTTCTCATCTAGGCTTGGTTGGAATATTTTTGGCCAGGGCTTAACGTCAGATCCAACATTACCAATACCAAGGGAAGGGGAGGGGGATTGGAGCTGTTTAATTGCCCATCGTTTAATGTCTGTGGGCAATGCTTCTTCTGGTCGAAACATGAGTCCAAGTTTTTGGGCAATTCGAAAGTTTTCGTTCATGTAGTATTATTTAAAATTAACTATACTTTTAAATAAAGTATACATACTACAATGAACCGTAATTATCTTTAGAGTGATGAGCCTCGCGTATAGCGCTTAAGATACATAATTAAACTAACTTACCAAATAATACTTCATTTCCAGCAGCAGGTTTTGCTGGCATATTAAGAGCGAGTAGAAGTGAGACTATTGCCATTCCAGCCCCTGCCAAAAAGACTAAAGAGGGCGAGTAAAGCCAAACTAAACCAAAAACAACTGGAATAAATACCGCAGCAATGTGATTAATCGTAAAGGAAACTCCAGCACTTGATGCAATGTCAGCAGGGTCCGCAATCTTTTGAAAATAGGTTTTAAGGGCAATAGCAATTGAGAAAAATAGGTGGTCTGCAATGTATAAGAAAACTGCAAGATAGCTGCTCTCTACAAACGCGTACCCAGCAAAGATAAAAGTGAGCCCGACATACTCAAATATAAGCGCTTTGCGTTCACCAAATCTGTGAATAAGTCTTCCTATTTTAGGAGCAACAACTATATTTACCGCGGCATTTGCAAGCAGTAAGAGTGATATTTCAGCAACCGTAAAGTCAAATTTTTCAACCATCAAGAAGCCCGCAAACACAACAAAAATTTGCCTTCTTGCGCCGCTCATAAATTGAAGCGCATAGTAAAGCCAGTAGCGCTTTCTTAAAATAATTTTTTTAGTCTGAGTTACCTTTTCTGGGAATAATGAAAAGTGCTGCCAACAAAACAATACAATCGTAATACAAATCCCGCCACCGATCAAATAAAGCCACATGTATGCAACTTGAAATTGCTCAAACAGGAGCCAAACCAAACTGAATGCAATGATTGATGCGGCTGATCGGGTAGCAATCACTCGCCCTAAAAACTCCGCTGTTTTTTCCTTTTCAATCCACTGAAGCGTTAATGAGCCATTAATGGTTTCAAAATAATGAAAGCCAATAGACATTATTATTGTTGCCAAATAAAAGGTCATATTGGTTTCAACGAAACCTGTCAATATTACGCCGCCACCAAGGAGGGCGAGCGATATGTAAGCCAACTTCTGTTCTCTAATAAAAGCCAAAACAAAGATGACGGTAAAGGCTAAAAATCCAGGAACTTCTCTTAGGCTTTGAAGGATCCCCATTTCTGCGCCCGTAAAGTCGATCTCATCAATTGCAAAATTATTAAGGAGGTTAAGCCACACAGCCCAGCTTATAGCAGAGCCTACAGTCATTAGAAGGATTAATAGTTCGGGTGATTTGCGAGCGATTTTCATAGGGTGTTAATATACCGTTAAAAGGATCGTTTAAAAGTTCTTTAAAGTCTCAATTTTTGACCAAGATAAGTGCGCTATCAAGGTAAAATGAATTTTTTGTTTTTAATCTTGTGATATGCCAAATGTAACACTGCCTGACGGCACAGTTAAATCTTATGACCAGGCATTAACGGTTGCAGAGGTAGCGTCATCGATTGGATCTGGCCTTGCGAAGGCTGCTATTGCTGGTGAGATTGACGGTCAAATGGTTGACACGTCTTACATGATTGAGAGTGACGCAGCGCTTGCTATCATTACTAATAAAGACGAGAGGGCGCTTGAAGTTATTCGTCATTCGACTGCCCACCTATTAGCGCAAGCTACCCAACAACTCTATCCAAAGGCACAAGTAACTATTGGCCCTGTCATTGATAATGGTTTTTATTATGACTTCGCTTATAAAGATGGTTTTTCAGAGCAAGACCTTGCAAAGATTGAGAAAAAGATGAATGCTATTGTTAAGCAAAACTTACCGATTGAGAGAATGGAAATGAGCCGTGAAGAGGCGGTTAAATTTTTCAAGTCAAAGGGTGAGCATTACAAAGCAGAAATTATTGAGTCGATTCCTTCTAATGAGGCTTTATCGCTATACAAGCAGGGAGACTTTGTAGACCTTTGTCGCGGCCCTCATGTGCCCTCAACCAGCAAACTTAAAGCGTTCAAGTTAATGAAGCTGGCCGGAGCTTATTGGCGCGGAGACTCAAACAATGAAATGCTTCAAAGAGTTTACGGTACGGCTTGGGAAAACAAGGATGACCTAGAAACTCATCTGCACCGTTTGGAAGAGGCTGAGAAAAGAGACCATAGGAAAATTGGTAAGACTCAAGATCTTTTTCATACCCAGGAGGAGTCTCCAGGTATGATTTTTTGGCACCCTAAGGGGTGGACCCTGTACCAAATAATTGTCCAGTATATGAGCCAAGTTTTTAAAGACAATGGCTACCAGGAGGTCCACACTCCTGAAGTTATGGATCGATCAATGTGGGAAAAGTCAGGCCACTGGGATAAGTTTGGTGATGCTATGTTTACCACGCACTCAGAGAACCGTGACTACGCGATTAAGCCCATGAACTGTCCTGGCCATGTTCAGATTTATAAGCAAGGTCTTAAGTCATATCGTGACCTTCCTTTTCGCTTAGCTGAGTTTGGGTCGTGTCATCGCAATGAGCCTTCTGGAACGCTTCATGGAATTATGAGGGTTCGCAATTTTGTGCAGGATGATGCCCATATTTTTTGTACAATCGATCAGATACAAGACGAAGTTTCTAAATTTATTGACCTTACCTTTAAGGTGTATAAGCATTTTGGTTTTGAAAACATCGACATTAAACTCTCTACCAGACCTGAAAAGCGAGTCGGCTCTGACGAGGACTGGGACAAGGCAGAAGCCTCTTTGTCTGAAGCATTAGACGCAAAAGGAATAAATTGGGAACTTCAAGAGGGTGAAGGCGCCTTTTATGGGCCTAAAGTAGAGTTTGTTTTGAAAGACTGCTTAGATCGTGAATGGCAATGCGGAACAATACAGGCTGACTTCTCCATGCCGGGCAGACTTGATGCGCAGTATATTGCCGAAGATGGCTCTAAGCAAACACCCGTAATGCTTCACCGGGTAATCGTTGGCTCAATCGAGCGATTTACAGGAATTTTAATCGAACATTACGAAGGCGCATTTCCATCATGGCTTTCGCCAATTCAAGCGGTTATTCTTAATATTTCTGAAAAACAAGAAGAATTTAGTAAAAATGTAGAGAAGAATCTAAAAAAACAAGGACTTAGAGTCATTTCAGACTTGCGCAATGAGAAGATAGGCTTTAAAATACGCGAGCACTCGATGCAACGCTATCCTTATATTTTAGTGGTTGGTGATCGAGAAGTAGAAAATAACCAGGTGTCTGTTCGCCGAAGGGGTGGAGAGGATCTTGGTTCAATGTCTTTAGAGGCGTTGATTGAATTAATAAATCAGGAGTAATTATTAAAAGACCAAATAAGGTAACGACAAGGATTAACGAAAAAATTATTTCACCAACACTCAGAGTCATTAATGACAAGGGTGAACAAATGGGAGTCCTTAGTAACGTAGAAGCTCTTGAATTAGCAGTAAGCGTAGGTTTAGACTTAGTTGAAGTTTCACCAAGTGCAGATCCACCAGTTTGTCGTGTTATGGATTTTGGTAAGTTTCAATATGAATTAAAGAAGCAAAAGAACGACGCTAAGAAGAAACAGAAAAAAACTCAAGTTAAGATGATTAAGTATCGTCCAGGAACTGAGGAAGGAGATTACCAGATCAAGTTTAGGAACTTGACAAAATTTTTAGGAAACGGAGACAAAGTAAAGGTCGTTATTTGGTTTCGTGGACGAGAAGTGCAGCATAGAGAGATTGGTGCGCTGATGTTAGATAGAATTGAAAAGGATACTGAAGAATTTGCCGTTGTAGAGCAACGTGCAAAAATGGAGGGTCGCCAGCTTGGCATGATGCTAGCACCCATATCGAAGAAAAGTAAGGCGCCTGTCGCCCGAAAAATTGAACCCGAAAAGGGTGAAGGAGTAAATGATGCCGAAGTTAAAGACAAATAGAGGTGCTGCAAAGCGCTTTAAAAAGACCGCTAGCGGTCAGTACAAAAGTAAACACTCGCACTTGAGGCATATTCTGACCAAGAAGAGTACTTCTAGAAAACGCTCATTGCGTTCACCAGACTTCATTGAGAAGGTTGATGTTCCAATGGTCAAAAGAATGTTACCGTACAGCTAAACTAGGAGTATTACTATGGCAAGAGTTTCAAGAGGTGTGCAGGCGCACGCCAAACATAAAAAAATATTAAAGAAAGCCAAAGGTTACTATGGCGCTCGTTCAAAAGTCTATCGCGTTGCTAAGCAGGCGGTAATTAAAGCTGGACAGTATGCCTATCGTGACCGTCGTCAACGTCGTCGTCAGTTCCGTAGATTATGGATTGTACGTATCAACGCTGAGGCAAGGAATAATGGCTTAAGCTACTCACAATTTATCAATGGCCTTAATAAAGCTGGTGTTGAGATTGATCGTAAAGTTCTTTCTGATATTGCCATCTTTGATAAAGATGCCTTTGCAAAAATTGCAGATCAGGCAAAAACTGGTTTATCTGAGTAGTAAAATCTTACTAAAAGACTGTAACTTAGGTTACAGTCTTTTAAACCGAATAACAAAGCAGGCATTTTGATTAAGAAGATTATCACCGACGCCAAGAAAGCTATAGCGGATGCTATGGACTTAAAGGCTCTTGACGATTCAAGAGTACTCTATCTGGGCAAGAAAGGTGCACTGACTGACCTATTGAAAGGATTGGGTAAGCTCTCTAAAGAAGAGCGTCCAGTCATGGGTGAGGCAATCAATGAAGCCAAAGTTCAAATTCAAAAGCTTTTAGAAAGTCGCAAGAGTGAGCTTGAAGAAATAGCTCTAACGAAACGACTTCTTGATGAAAAAATTGATGTCACGCTTCCAGCAAGAAATTTTGAAAAAGGCAGTCTACATCCGATTACTCAAACACTAAACCATATACAAGACATTTTCACAAAGGCCGGCTTTGAAATAGAAATTGGCCCTGAAATTGAAGATGATTTTCATAACTTTAGTGCACTAAATATTCCAGAGCATCACCCTGCAAGGGCAATGCATGACACGTTTTATTTTGATTCAAATACCGTTTTAAGAACGCACACATCACCCGTTCAAATTAGAACTCTGGAGAGGCAGCAGCCTCCCGTTCGAGTTATTGTTCCGGGCAAAGTGTATCGTAATGACTCGGATGTGACCCATACACCTATGTTTCACCAAGTAGAGGGCCTCATTGTAGACAAAGAGGCTTCTTTTTCTCAACTCAAGGGTTTGTTGATTGACTTTTTAAGGGCTTATTTCGAAAAAGATGATCTTAAGGTTCGATTTCGCCCATCCTACTTCCCATTTACAGAGCCCTCAGCTGAGGCAGATATTGAGTGCGTAATCTGCGGCGGAGAAGGGTGCCGCGTTTGTAAGAAGTCAGGGTGGCTTGAAGTTCTTGGTTGCGGCGTTGTTCATCCAAACGTCCTAACTGCAGTTAATATAGATCCGAATGAGTTTTCAGGGCTGGCTTTTGGAATGGGCGTTGAAAGATTGGCGATGCTAAGATATAGCGTTAATGACTTAAGATTATTCTTTGAAAACGATGTGCGTTTTTTAAATCAATTCTAGTGCAAAGGAATAAGGCATGAATATTTCAACTAGATGGATAAGAGAGTGGGCTAACCCGGACGTTAGTGATAGTGAACTTTCTGAGAAATTAACTATGGCAGGTCTTGAAGTCGACAGGATTGCCCCCGTTGCCCCTCCATTTGAAGGTTTAGTTGTTGGCCATGTTGTTAGTTGCGATAAGCATCCAAACGCGGACAAGCTGAGCCTATGTGAAATTGATATTGGCGATGGCAGCAATCTGCAAATAATATGCGGCGCTCCTAATGTAAGAAAAGATTTAAAGGTCGTTGTTGCAACCGTTGGCTCGGTGCTTCCTAGCAAGCTCAAAATTAAACGAGCAAAACTAAGAGGCGTTGAATCCAACGGTATGCTTTGCTCAGAATCAGAAATTGGCCTTTCAGAAAGCCACGAAGGGATTATAGAGCTAGATATGACTGCTACTCTTGGCGAGAATATTCGATCTGTTCTTGATCTTGATGATCAAATCATTGAGCTGGACATTACGCCAAATAGGGGCGACTGTTTCAGTGTGCTTGGTGTTGCAAGAGAGGTTTGTGTGAACTACAACCTATCAATGCCATCAACAATTTATAAGGCAGAGCAAAAAGGCTCCAGGCCATTTACTTCGAAAGTAGCAAATCCTAGTGAGTGTGCAAAATACCTAACAAGAGTCATTGAGGGTGTTGACAATAGCGCACAAACACCAAAATGGATGGCTCAAAAATTATTAAGAGCTTCTCAGCAATTACATTCGCCCATAGTAGACATAACAAATTATGTGTTACTAGAGCTTGGACAGCCGATGCATGCCTTTGACCTTAAAACAATCAACGGCGACATTGAGGTTAGATCTGCACATAAAAATGAAAAACTTGAACTCTTAAATGGACAAACGGTTTCATTAACTGAAAAAACCCTGGTCATAGCGGATGAAAAATCAGCAATTGCAATTGCCGGAGTTATGGGCGGAATGAAGACCGCTACTCTTGAAAATTCAACTGATATTTTATTTGAGAGTGCCTTTTTTGATCCAATATCTATTGCAGGTATAGCAAGGTCATATGGGCTTCATACCGAAGCTTCTCTGCGCTTTGAAAGAGGAGTCGACTTTAATATTACTCGACAGGCTATTGAAAGAGCAACTGAGTTAGTGCTTGAGATTTGCGGCGGCACCGCTTCAGAGATTAATGAATGTGTTGACTCAAAGTCACTCCCAGCACTAGAGCCAATTGAAATTTCTAATGATAAGATTTCAAGAGTTTTGGGTTTTGATTTAGAGCCATCTTGGATTGAGTCTAAGTTTAAATTTCTTGAATTTGAATTCACAACCAATAGTGCTAATTCATGGACGATTAAGCCGCCAAGTTTTCGCTTTGATATTCGAATTCCTGCAGACATAATTGAAGAGCTAGCGAGACTTTACGGGTATGACAAAATTCCAGTTCAAAGGCTCTCGATTAATGCCAATATATCCCCGTCATCTCAAGCAATGATAAGCTCAAGTGACTTTTCAAGCTCTTTAGTTAATCGAGGCTATAAAGAAGTCATTACCTATAGCTTTATCTCAAACGAGATGCATGATTTGGTTGATCCTAACTCAACAAAAATATTGCTAAAGAATCCAATCTCCGATGATATGGCGGTTATGCGCTCAAGCTTGTGGTCTGGATTAATCCAATCTGCTAAATCAAACATTAGAAGAGGTCACCATAATGCTAGATTCTTTGAATTAGGTCAATGCTTTACAGGGACTTTAGTTGAAGACCAAGTTCAAAAAATTGCTGGTATTATTTGCGGCAACCGCCATGATTCGCAGTGGGCTGAAGGCGAAAGAGAGGTTGATTTTTTTGATGCAAAATCTGATGTCCAGGCGCTATTATTTCATAGCAAGAATATATACACCTTTGAAACAGCTGAGCATCCTGCCCTTCAACTTGGACAGGCAGCTAAAATTATTAAAGGTAATAAAATTATTGGCTGGGTTGGCGCACTATCCCCTAAAATTCAGAAGTCGCTATCAATGCCAAATTCCTTTCTTTTTGAGGTTAATCAAAAGGACATCGAGCAGGGTGAAATTTCATGCTATGAGCCTTTTTCATCTTTTCAAGCATCGCAAAGGGATATTGCAATTGTAGTATCTAAAGATATTGCTGCAGACCAACTTATCAATTCAATCAGGTCTTTGAAACAGGATGACCTTGTTGACGTTAACTTGTTTGATGTCTACGAAGGTGAGCATATTGATGAGGGCAGTAAGAGTGTTGCTTTGAACCTTACCTATCAATCAATAGAAGTTACATTAACTGATGAACAACTGGCCGAAAAAGTTAGTAAAATAGTGGCTCATTTAGAATCAAAATTTTCTGCTAAACTTAGATAAAAAATATGTCTCTTACAAAACAAGATATTGCCAACACCCTCGTTAAGAAAACCGAACTGACTCAAACTCAAGCATTGGCATTAACCAATCAGTTTTTTGACCAAATTATTGAGACTCTTAAAACCGGTGAAGAGATTAAATTGTCAAGCTTTGGTAATTTTGTTGTTCGAGAAAAAACGGCGCGACCTGGAAGAAACCCAAAAACTGGCGAAGAGGTTATGATTAGTGCTCGTAAGGTTGTAACGTTTAAGGCAGGTCCTAAGCTAAAGTTAGCAACGCAGCTCGGTAAAAAGTAAGTCTAGTCGCTTATTGCGATCATAAAGCCCTTTAATATAGGAATGACGCTTAGCATCACAAGTTGCTGAGCATTTTCATCAGCTGTCTTTCCGCTCGCAATTCTTTTCTTGAGTGAAGGCGCGTAGTCATCATCTATAGAAAATGATACAAATATTAGCTCCTTGTCATCCTCTGAGGCACCATCATTTTGAATCATCTCAACGTCATAAACTGAATTTGGCTCTTGCGTTAGCTTGTTAACAAAAAGAATGGTCTCATTGAAGTGCAGAAAAAACCTTTCAGCAGGGCAGCTTGAAGATTTTTTAAGCTCTAACTCGCCTTCTGACATAGCTCCCGCTATTTGGTCATAGTGCTGCTCGGTCAATCTTACGTACCTCGTATCAAGGTAATCACCAAGATCGTTGTCGCCTTCGTATTCTTTAATATATTGAATTAACTCTTTAAGCATAGATTGGTAAATGAGAAAAGTAAGTTGGAATTTTAGCGAAAAACCACTGCAAAGTTGAGTCAAAAGTATATTAATTGAACGTTTTTTACTGATTTAAATTAGATACGTTCTAATTATTGCTTTAGTATATTTTTTGTCATACTGTATCCTACTCGTTAGATTAATTATAGAAAAGTAAAAAATGGCAGACCAGAAATACTTTTATCAAGATGGCTATTCAGAGCAAGAAGAAAAAAAATTAAAACGCTATGAAGAATGGGCTCAGAAATCTCTAGAAGAGGTTAAAGAGGGGGTTATTGATGGCTCCTTAAGCGAAGAGCAATACGGCGCTTTTTCAATAGAGTTTTGGAAGGATGAATCTCTTATATGGTCATGCCTAAAGGCAGAGCATGATATTGAGATAGTTTTCAACCATGTCCGTAAGTTTTTATGGCGTGATAAAGAGTTTGTTCTTGGCGCAATGAGTGAAAGATGGTACTACCCGAGGACAAGTATAGAATTTCAGGACCAAGAATTTAATTATTTTGACTTCATTCATGAATCCTTAAAGAGTGATGAGGATGTTGTGAGCGCTTTAAGTAAATTAAAGAATCTCGAAACTTCATGATGTCAAAAGCAAAGTAATTTCGATTTTTTCTAACCCAGGCCTTTTACGTGCTCATTAGTCTTCTTGTAAAGATAATCTAGATTTTTTTTATGGATTCGATCAATAATCCTTTGATCATTATCAACATGATGAAGAATGTCATGGATTAAGCCATACACTGATTTCATATTTTTACGATCTTTACTCTTTAGATTGTAGTCAGACACATCGAGCCATCTGCCATCTTGCGAAGTAATTATCTTATCTATCTGCGTAATAACTTCACTAATGTCTGTATTTAATCCCATGTGATTATTTTACTGTTATAGTCAAATTTTTAGTTGGCTGTTTTAGAAAATACCTCTGCGCTAGAGTGTGGTTTTAATATTAAACTTTAAGGTGTTTTTTTTGCTTTTCTTTTATCCAGCGCACTCGTTTTCGCCAAAGTCTGTAAGATCCTGGCTTGAGATTACTTTGCATGATGCGTTTAACCTCTGGCTCTTTAATGCCAAATTCTCTTTCAATATCTGAAAAGGTTGCCTCATCACTCCAAGCCATTTCTATTAATCCATTTATATTCATAGTTAAGAGGTTTTTATTTAGAGGCTTGGTCAGAGCTACCAAATTGAATTTGATAAATCTCAAATATAGTAATCGACATTGCGGCAATTATTGGCCCAATAAAGAGCCCTAGAATACCAAACTTAATTATCCCAGCTAGGGTTGAAAGTACAGTGATAAGCGTATGATTTAAAGCACTTTTATGATTCATAGAGCTCGATAATTTCATAATAATAATGGGCCTAAGAAAATTATCAATGAGTGTGCCCGCTAAAATTGCTCCAAAAAAGATAATGATTAATGCGTTTACCGACTCCCCTGTTGCAAACAAGTAGATCGACAAAGGAAGCCAGACTAGGACTCCTCCTAGTATCGGAATAAAGCTTGCTAGAGCCATTGCAACTCCAAAAAATAAGGCTGGCAATCCAATAATCATTACGCCTATTGCAAACGCAACTCCTTGGGTTATTGAGATTAAAAAGACGCTGCCTACTAAAGTTAAAGACAATCCAGAGAATTGGTTAAGAAGTAAATCATCAATTTTTTTATCTAGAGGAGATACTTTTTTAATCTTGTCAATGAATGATGGGCCATCAATATAAAAGTAGTACAGAGAAAAGATTGTAATAATAACGAAAAAGATAAACTGACTAGACAGCGTAGTAATGCTTTTCAAAATTACAATCGAAAAGTCTTTAATAGCAATTGCAATAGATTCAAGGTTGTTGCGAAGAGAGCTATCAAGAAACTCACGTATCGAGTCCGATAGAGGTAGCCCCATAATTATTTCGTCAGTTATCCTGCTGATTTCACTCATCTGAAAGTCATTTTGCAGTTTGTTAATAAGAGCAGTAACCTCTATTCCACTAACCAGTAGGATGTACCCAAGGGGCAGTATTAGAAGCATAGTCACTAGCAGCGTCATTAGAATTGCAGCACGATTTTTTGAGTATTTTTGAGACAGATTTACAAAGCTACTGAAAGTTGATATGCAGATCAATAGGGATAGGAAAAGGTAGGCAATAAAGGGAGTAAATAGCCAAACTAAGGCAAGAATAGCAAGCGCTAAAAGAATTAATACTAGGCCATTACCATGACTTCTATTGATGCTTCCTTCCAAAACCACTCCTTTAGGATATATTACTTATTGAGAATTATAGACACTCAAATGCATATCTTAAAGTAGTTATAAGATTTTGTGCGGAGATTTAGTTTGAAAAGACTTAGTGATGGAATTTGCAATTCAATCGCAGCTAAGATTTAGAGTTCATTTATTCATTCTTTTGTCGTCATAAGATATACTACATTCTTTTAATAAACGACAATTAATTATGCAAACAGCTTATCTTGCCGGTGGTTGCTTTTGGTGCGTAGAAGCAATCTTCCAGCGTGTTAACGGCGTCAAAGAAGTAAAAAATGGCTATTGTAATGGGTCGACTCAAAACCCAACTTATGAGGCAATATGTACCGGCCAAACTGGACACGCAGAAGTCTTAAAAATTGACTACGATGAGAGCGAAGTTACCTATGAATCTTTATTAGAGGTTTTTGTTGAGACTCACAATCCAATGACCCTAAATCAGCAGGGCGCAGACAAAGGAACGCAGTACCGATCGGCAATCTTTCATACCAATGATTCACAGAAGCAAATTGCAACTTCAGTTATTGGAAACATAAAGGGCGCAGTAACTGAAATTACAGCGCTTGATGTATTCTATCCTGCAGAGGCTTATCACCAAGATTACTTCAACAACAACGCTAATCAGCCCTACTGTCAAATGGTAATTTTGCCAAAAATTAATAAGTACTTTAAGCAATAAATTAATGAAAGATCAGGAGCTACTCAGATACTCTAAGCAAATCATGTTGCCTCAGATTGATATTGAGGGGCAACAGAAAATTATGGACTCTACAGTACTAATTATTGGTATGGGTGGTCTTGGATCCCCGACAGCTCTTTATTTAGCAGCTGCGGGAGTTGGCCATATAATAATTGCTGATTTTGACCAGGTAGAGCTTTCAAATCTCCAACGTCAAATCATTCACCAAACTAAAGACATCGGTGAAGACAAGGTCAATTCTGCTAAAAATAAATTGATTGAGCTTAATCCAGAAATTAAAGTAACGATTGCAAACGAGCTAGTTCATACGGGTAACCTTTCTTCATTGGTTCAAGGTGTTGACCTTGTTCTTGACGGAACAGACAACTTTGAAAGTCGCTTTGAAATTAACAAGGCCTGCGTTGAGTTTGAAAAGCCTCTTGTTTCAGCTGCGGTGATTCGTTTTGAAGGTCAGGTTTCTGTTTTTAAAGGTTATGAGAAGGACCAACCTTGCTACCAGTGCCTCTACTCGGAAGAGGGAGATGACAATGAGAGTTGCGTTCAAAATGGTGTTTTAGCCCCAGTAGCTGGACTCATTGGGACTATTCAGGCTTTACAGGCTATCAAGGTTATATTAAGATTAGGGGATGAGCTATGCGGAACTCTTCTACTCGTTGACGGGTTGGATTTAAGTTTTAGAAAGGTTAAAATTGGTAAAGATTTAAAGTGCCCTATATGTAATAAAAGTTAGGCCTAATTTTTTATATTTTCGGAGATCCAAAAGATGATTAACTTTATAAGTATCCTTGTGTCAGTTGGCTTTGGGTATCTTTTCTTTAAGATTGCAAGACCAAAGGTAGAGTCTGGATCTAAATCTATTTTTTACGCACGAACCTTTTTTGCTTGGAGCCTTTTCGCTTCGACTTCCTTTTATATTCGTCCTTTTGTTGTTGATCAGAGTATTAATAATATAATTTACTGGCTTATGATGTCAGCTCCATTTGCTATTTTTGCAGCAATCGCTGGCTATCTTTATGGAAAATTTAGTACGTAATTAATTTCGCCAGGGCAATAATTAATGAATAGAATTATGAAAACTGAATCCGAAGGAAAGGTTTTGTTTAATGAAGAATGCAGTATCTGTAACTTTGAAATTAAGCACTACAAAAAACGCTCACAGCTCGAATATGAAAACTGCAGTCAGAAGGGTGATAAGTACTTAAAAGCACTTTATGTTGAATTTCCAGACGGCTCAGAAATAAAAGGCGTTGAAGCTTTTATCTATGTGTGGAGTAATACCAAGGGCTATAACTGGCTCGCAAAATTTGTAAGCACTCCAGGAGTTTTTAGTATTGCTAAGCTAGTATATGCTTTCCTTGCTTTTATACTGTACTGGCGATTTAAGCTCTTTAATCAAAAATTTAAAAGAAACACTCTTTAAGGGTATCAATTAAGCCATAAAAATGCAAAATAATTCTACAGGTCTTTCGCACAAGAGAGTCTTAGGTGTGGCTATTCCAATAGTATTGGCTAACGCTACGATCCCAATTTTAGGCGCTGTCGATACTGCAGTTGTCGGGCAATTGGGTTTGGCTGCTCCAATTGGCGCTGTTGGCATTGGCGCAATCATCATTACTGCAATTTATTGGCTGTTTGGTTTCTTACGAATGGGGACAACAGGCCTTACCGCGCAAGCCATCGGCTCTGGCGATAAACCTGAAACATCTGCCCTTTTAGTTCGAGGAATTATTATTGGCCTCGTAGCTGGCTTGGTGTTAATCATTGTCCAGGTACCTATATTTTTAGGGGCTCTCCAGTTATCTCCAGCCTCTATGGAAGTAGAAAGCTTAGCGCAAAAATACTTACAGATTAGGGTCTATAGCGCGCCTGCTGCTATCGCTCTTTTTGGTATTACTGGCTGGCTTATTGCTAAAGAAAAAACCCGTGAAGTCTTGCTGCTTCAGCTGGCACTTAATGGAATCAACATTACATTAGATTTAGTGTTTGTTTTAAACCTTGGATGGGGCGTTGAAGGGGTTGCTATTGCAACTCTAATAGCAGAATGGTCAGGCCTTATATTTGGACTCTGGCTTGCAAGAGAAGGCTTTAATAATGGCTACTGGAAAAACTGGATTCAGATATTCGATAGAGTGCGCCTAATTCAAATGGCCAAAGTGAATAGTGACATAATGATTCGCTCAATTTTGTTAGAAATTGGTTTCGTCAGCTTTTTATTTCTAGGTTCAAGTTTTGATGATGCAACGCTAGCTGCTAACCAGGTGTTGATTCAATTTTTAAATATTACTGCTTATGCTCTTGATGGGTTCGCCTTTGCAGCAGAGGCTTTGGTAGGGCAAGCTCTTGGCGCTAAAAATAGACCTCTTTTTAGAAGAGCAGTAATAATGACAAGTCAATGGGGTCTTGGCTCAGTGATTCTAATGGCGCTAGCATTTTTTGTTTTTGGCAATAGCATCATTAATGTTATGACAACAGCAGAGGATGTAAGGGTTGTTAGTTATGAATATTTACCTTGGATGGTTGCTGCGCCTCTGGCAGGCGTTGCCGCATGGATGTTAGATGGTATCTTTATCGGTGCTACAAGGACAGCTGATATGCGCAATATGATGTTTATTTCTTTTTGTATCTATTTGATTGCATTGGCGCTTCTTCTTCCTAGCTATGGCAATCATGGGCTTTGGGCTTCATTGATTATTTTTTCAATAGCTAGGGGCGTTACTTTGGGATTTAAATACCCAGCTCTAGAAAAATCTTCGGAGCATTAGTCTAAGTATCCAAACTTACCGCTATTAAAGTCATCAATTGTTTGTTTTATCTCTGCATTGGTGTTCATCACGAACGGGCCATATGAGGCAATAGGCTCATCGATAGGCTCGCCGCTAAGAATCAGAATGGTTGCATCTTCATCTGCCCTAATGGTGAACTCTTTGCCGTCATTTTCAAAGAGGACAAAGTGGTTTGCTGGGGCTTTTTCAATGTTGTTGATTGTAGCACTTCCTTTAGTAATTAGAAGTCCTGTGTTGTGACTAGCGGTAAAGCTAAAGCTAGTTCCCTTGCCTTTATTTAGGTGAACGTTGTATAGACTCAAAGGGGTAAACGTCGAGGCTGGGCCTTTACTGCCCTCAAAATCACCGGCGATAATGTCTACAGAGCCCGCATTATTTTCTAACTGAACCGTCGTAATATTTTTTTTATTAAGGTTTTGGTATTTGGGTGTTGTCATTTTGTCTTTGGCTGGAAGGTTAACCCAGAGCTGAACCATCTGCATCTCGCCGCCTTTTTTGCCAAAGTTTTTCTCGTGATACTCTTTATGAAGAATGCCAGAGCCTGAGGTCATCCACTGCACATCACCCTCTGCAATGATCCCACCACCACCGCTACTGTCATGGTGCTCAACCCTTCCTTTGTAAGCAATCGTAACCGTTTCAATGCCTCTGTGAGGATGCGAGCCGACACCTCGTGGGGCGCCATTATTTGGCGGAAAGTAATGTGTTGGACCATAGTCCATTAAAAGAAATGGGCTCATACGCTTCATAGTAAGCGGCTCCTCTCTTCCAAGGATCCCATGTACCCTGAATCCGTCCCCAACAAAATGAAGGTTGCCAGGAGCTATTACTGCCTCTATTGATCTAAATGCCATTATAGTTGTGGTGATCTTAAAGATAAAAATTATAAATGTATTTTAGCAATCGCTCTGTTTATTTATTGAAACAGTATGTTTTAATTAATACAATAATTTTTTAATCTTAAATCTTAAATCTTAAATTTTAATTTTAAATTTAATTAAGAGTATATTCTTGCGAGTGAATTATAAAAACTTTTATATTATTATTCTAATGTTATCACTTCTAGCGGGTTGTGGTCGTGGAGGTGGGAGCTCAAGTGCAGTAGTATCAGCTTGTTCAGGATCTACAGGACAAACGGTTACCCTTGCAGTATCTGATTCTTCAATTGCTGAAAGTTCAAATGATAGTGTTACCCTAACTGCAACAGCATCTGCTACTTCTTGTGAAAATATTACTGTAACTCTCTCAACATCTGGAACCGCAACTAACGGAACAGACTACTCCTCACTCGATGGACAAATAATCACTATTTCTTCAGGATCAATCACTGGAACTAAAACATTTACAACGACTGATGACTCAACTTATGAAGGGGATGAGACAGTCATTATTGCTATTTCATCAGTTTCAGGGTCAAGTGCAACAGAGAGCGGAACTCAAAGCGTTACATTAACGATTACTGAGTATGCCTTAAGGACTGGAACTGCCTTTACTGAGGGCAGTACTGCTGAACAGAATACTATCAAAAATAGAGCTACATGGACTGCTAGTGAGGCTGCTGGAGCGACTCATGCTTATGAGCAAATGGGACTTCATAAAGTACAATCATTTTCATCCGGTGGAGTTTCTTTAACTGGAGTTGGTGAAATAATTCATATAGCTGATTTCAACTGTGATGTTAATCATGATATTTATGATAATAAAACAATAACAAATCTTGATGATGGCGGTTCAGGAGAGAGTACCTTCGACTCAGCTACATCTAGTGATAATCATTGTCAAGGCGTAGCCATGTTTGCTGCTGGAGATGTTAGCGCTAGAAGCGGCGTTGCTCCAGATGCTGACCTAGTTCTGTCCAGCATTCCAAATTTTGAAGGCTCCAACGAGGGGGATGATTATGCAAGTGATCTAGATGCTGCAAGAGCTGCAGGTGCAATAGTTTCCAACCAGAGTTGGGGTTATAATTCAGGTGGTACGAGTTATAACATATCTGAACTTGAATCATATATATCAAGTAATAGTTTAACGAATGCTCAGGGTTTAGCAGTTTTAATGCACGGCTCATCCTCTGGCCAGGCTTTAACAGATTCAAATACTTACGTTACAGCATTAAATAACTTTGAATCCTCTGGAGTGATAGTTTGGGCCGCTGCTAATGATGTTGGTGAGTCAGATGCAAGCGCTATGGCAGGCTTGCCAGAGTTGTTTCCTGATCTTGGTGAGGCGTGGTTAGTTGCAAATGTTGTTCAATACACTGGTGACTCAGATTTGTCCAATGCCACTTCATCAGAATTTACGCTAAAAGGAAATAAATGTGGTTCGACAGCAGAATATTGCTTATCAGTAGATGGGTGGGATGTTTACGCAGCAACATATGTAGACAGTGGGACCAGTCAATACAATGCTTCGAGAACATCTTATGGGTCATCTTGGTCAGCGCCAATGGTCTCTGGAGGAGTGGCATTAATGGCTCAAGCTTTTCCAAATCATACACCTGAACAGTTAGTAGATAGAATATTGGCTTCAGCTAATAATGTATGGTTTACGCCTGAAGGTAACACGACCTTTTCAACTCACGGCAATAGTGTCAAACACGGTTATCACTCTACCTGGGGCCATGGGTTGCCAGATTTTTATGCAGCACTGAGTCCAATAACCTCTGACGGAAACCCTGCTTCAATGTCTTTATATACAAGTAATTCAATTCAATCGAGTGCAGCTGTTACGCTTGGCTCATCATACATAACGCCATCTGCCTCATTTGGTAATGCAATTTCTCAAGGCCTGATTGGTGAAGTTGGATACGCATACGATGCATTGAGTGGTGGCTTTAAGTATGACATGTCAACACGAGTTAATATGACAGATAATAAAGCACCAACTATTAGTTTATCCTCCGAACTATCTAAGCTGGATAAGCAACTAGAATTTGGCAATAATTCAGTCTGGAAACAAAACTTTAGTCAGGTTTTATCTACACTATCTAAAACAGACACATTGGAAACCAATGTGACTCTGGGCTCAAGTTCAATTCCAGTTCAAAGTTTCTTTGGTTCAAATTCAGATTCTGAAGTTGACCTGTCGGACTACCAATCGCCATATCTTGAGTCTGGAGAGGGTGGTATTGGGTTAAGTGCAAATTATCAACTGGGTAAATCTCGTCTTTTGTTAGGCGCTACAACTCCGATCCTAATTAGTAATTTGACAGGAGGCGTGGCTGGTTCAAGAAAATCTTTGATAGCTTCATTAGAGTATGGCGATCCATCAGAGACAGCCTTTACTTTGATGACTGGCATTACTCAAGATGAAGATAGCTTGTTGGGCTCAACAGGTAATGATGCGTACTCAATGTCAGGCTCAAAGTCAAACACCACATTTGCTGCTGTTAAAGCCCAGAATAAGTTTACTAACGACTTTACGTTAACTGGAGTTGCGACTGCAGCGAAAACTGATATGTCTCGACCGGCTGAGAGCTTTATAAATTCAGCGAATAATGTTAAATCATCTAGTGTGAGTTTAGTCGCTACCCAGAAGAATCTAACAGGCGACGACAGTTTTTCATTTTCTATCAGTCAGCCTAATAGAGTAAATGGCGGAGCCATGTCAATTCGACTATCTAACTTAGCAGAGTCTAATGGGAGTATTTCTTATAGAGATAATGATATTAATTTAGAGCCTACTGGCAGACAAATTATTTATGGTTTGTCATATCGTAAAGATTTAGATAAGACTATTGGTTTTTCAGTGAAACATCTTCTAACAAGTAACTTAAATCACAATCAAAGCTCTAAAGTTGCCAGGTCCAGTTATATTGGTCTAAAGTATAAGGATCTTAAGCTTGGCTTCAACACAAACTCTCAAGACTCCTCAAGAAATGCTGAATTATCATACAAGCATATTTTTTAATTAGGCTAAATATTAAAATCTCATTTTAAGATTGAATTTTAATCAATCGTATAAATAAAATAATTGCTGATAGCTTTATATTTTATTAATTACAATATATTCAACAAATTTATCAGTATTTAATATTCAGGATGAAGAAGAATATCCTAGTCTTTAAACATATGACCTCTCAGAATCCTGGGATCTTTCGAGATTTTGCCGATATTCAGAATGTTCGTTTTCATGAGATTGATCTTCATGCCGGTGACAAAATTCCTAATTTAGAAAAGTTTGATGGTCTCTGGGTGATGGGGGGCTCCATGAACGTATGGGAGGAAGAAGAGTTTCCTTGGCTGATTGAAGAGAAAGAAGCTATTCGCCATGCGGTTGAAGATTTAAATATGCCGTTTTTAGGCATCTGCCTTGGTCATCAGCTCCTAGCGGTAGCAATGGGCGGTAAGGCAGTCAATACTGGGCGGTATGAGGTAGGTCTATTTGAAATTGAGCCCACTCAAGCAGGCCTTAATCACCCACTCCTTAATAACCTTAAAGATTCTGAAAAATGGGTTAATGCGCACTTAGTAGAGATAATAAAGCCGCCGAAGAGCTCTATTATATTAGCAATCTCTAATGCTTGTCAAAATCACATTATGCAGGTTGGAGATAAAGCCTATTCATGCCAGTTTCATCCAGAGGTCTGCAGCCACACTTTGGATGGTTGGATGAAAATTCCTGGCGTACCTGACTTTTTTGAAGAGTTAAGTGTTAATGGTCTTGAAGATTTAACGAGCAGTATTACCAATAATTTAGAGGTTAATAATAAAGCTTCATTTACCCTGTTTAAAAATTGGTGTGATTTAGTATTTGACTAAAAAACTTATTATTTAATGCGATAAATATATTATTGTTGTATTGCAATAGAATCAATGTCAAAATCTAGAATCAATTTTATTTAGTATGTCTATGACTTCTAAACATTGCTCTAAGTGCAATCAATCATTTGGTTGTGGCGCTGGGACAGGCAACTGCTGGTGTATGAGTTTTCCTGCAATTATGTCTCCAACCTCAGAGCAAGACTGTTTTTGCCCGTCTTGCCTGGGAGATGCAATTAACAACAGAATTGAGTCACTTATAGATGAGAATGGTATGGAGAGTTTTCAAAAACTTGCTGAGCCCTATCGCGCTCAACCTAAGCTAATAAAGAATGTTGACTTCACTATTGAAGACGAATTGTATGTATTTAGTAAATGGTATCTAATAAAGCAGGGGAGTTGCTGTAAAAATGGCTGTAAGAACTGTCCTTATTAAAAACTTGAACTATGCATAAATTTGATGATAAAGCCTCCAAGATATTATTAAACGTTTTGTCTCATACCATTGAGCGCTTAAGTATGGATCCGCCAACTTTAGATTACCCAAAGTCGGTTAATTTTTTTGAAAAAAATGCCAAAAGCCTTATCTCTGAAATGGGAAATTCTATTGACACTGTTTTTGATCAATATAAAAATACTATAGAGCAAAGCATTATTTCGGTAGACTCGCCAAGGAATCTGGCTTTCATACCTTCTGCGCCAACCAAAGCGTCAATGATTTTTGATTTAGTGGTTTCTGCTGGATCCCTGTGCGGGGTTTCTTGGCAAGAGGCTAGTGGGGCGGTCTGGGCTGAAAACCAGGTCATACGATGGATCGCTGATCTTGTTGGGCTGCCTGAGAGCGCTGGAGGCTGCTTTGTTGCTGGAGGAACTAACGGAAACTTATCGTCATTGGTCGTTGCAAGAGAGGAGTTTCGTAAAAAGAATCCAGGCAAGTTAAAACGCTTGGCTATTTTGTGCTCTGATCAAGCCCACTCTTCAGTAAAAAGTACCGCCCTAGTAATGGACTGTGAGGTCATAGTTGTTGCCACAACTGATTCATTTCAATTAACACGTGAGCTTATCGAAAATGAACTTAGAGAACATTCAAAAACGTATAACAGTCTTGATATATTTGCGGTTGTTGCAACAGCAGGTACGACAAATTTAGGGGTGATAGATGATATTAATGGTATATCTGATTTCGCCAAAAAGAACAAAATATGGCTTCATGTCGATGGCGCTTATGGTGGTGCAGGCTTGCTTTCAGATAACATCAAAGATTTGTTTAATGGAGTTGAAAATGCAGATTCCTTTATCGTTGATCCCCATAAATGGCTTTTTGCTCCACTTGACTGCGCGGCGGTTATTTATAGAGACAAAACTTTAGCAGCAGAAGTGCACGCTCAAAAGGCGAGTTATTTGGATATTCTTCATGACGATGAGGAGGGCGACAACCCTTCAGATTACGCCTTTCATTTGTCAAGGAGAGCGAGAGGTTTGCCGCTATGGTTTTCTTTATCGGTATATGGAGTAGAGGCATATCGAAATGCTGTAGAGAGTTCACTTAATATTGCCAGCTACACGTCAGGCGTAATAAAGGAGTCGTCACATTTATCCTTGTTGATTGAGCCTACCCTTTCAATCGTTGCTTTTGAGAGAATAGGTTGGGACTGGGCAGATTATAAGAGCTGGTCAAAAAAGCAACTTAAAAAACAAATCTGTTTTGTTGTCCCATCTTCCGTGAGAGGTAAACCAATTTTGAGGTTTGCTTTTGTAAACCCGGGAACCACAGAGGCAATCGTAGATGAGATCTTATTAAGCCTAAAGTAAACCTTCGCAATAATATTTACTTTATTGGTTTATCTTTTTTTGGTTTTTTCTTTTCTTTTCTAGAGTCTTTTCCCTTAGCCATGTTTCCTCCCTTTAGTGGCAATAATCTTACAGTATTTTTGATTGCATCTTCAGAGCCTTATTAATATAATACTAGTATGACAAAAAACAATCCTAATACATATGAAAGATAGGTCTGAGATCGTTATTGTTAATGAGCGTCTCTACCACTTGGGAATAAAAAAAGGAGACCTTGCGCAGAATGTCTTTATCGTTGGAGATCCGGCGCGCGCTATTCGGGTTTCTAAAGAGTTTGATACGATTGAGCGAGAGATTTCAAATAGAGAATATCTAACGTTTACAGGGACATATAGGGGCATTCCAGTTTCTGTAATTGGCACTGGGATTGGCACAGACAACGTCGAAATTGCCTTGGTTGAAGCCTTCATTGCCCATGAGTTTGACCTTACTGATAACACCCGTAAAAGTGACTGCCCGCCGATGACATTTATAAGGCTTGGAACGTCTGGTGGCGTTCACCCAGATATAGCTCCTGATACACTTGCAATCTCATCCTATGCGCTTGGTTTAGATAATACTGGGCTCTACTATGATGAGGCTCCGGTAGATGAAATAGTTGAAAGAATTGAGATTAAAGCCAAACAAATTTTGACGGATGCAGCGCTTAAAGACTCAAGATTTAGAGGAAAAATTATTCCCTATGCATCAAAAGCATCTATCGAAATTACCGAGGCATTGGCAAAACAAGCGGCGAAGCATAACGTTAAATTTGAAGTTGGGATAACGGTTTCCTCTCCAGGCTTTTATGGCCCGTCCTCGCGCTTTATTGAGGGCCTAAAATATACCTTTCCTGACATTAAGGGCAGCCTCTCAAGGCTTGAAGTTGATGGTCTTCGGGTGCTCAATATGGAGATGGAGTCCAGTCTATTTTTTCACTTATGTGGCCAGATGGGGTATCGAGCCGGGACAATTTGTACAGTGATTAGCGCCTCTACATCGAGCGATGATGTCGTAGACTATGACGCTGCTATAGGCAACACCATTAAAATTGGCCTGAAGACGCTAGTTGACCTTAATAAAGCAAGCTAATTTAAAAGCTTAATAACTACATTAAAACTCCACATAGATTATATTTATAGTTTATGGCCAAGTGAAATTCAAACAAAATACGATCAGAGATTTAAATAAAAATTAAGCAGATTTGGACTTTATACTAATACATTTTTTAAATCTTTATTTATAAGGAGTATGAAATTGAATGATGACCAAGTAGAAAAAATACTAAAAGAACTCCGAGATATTCGCGGCGTTATGAATAAGGCCTATCAATTATTTTGGGGCGCAAGCATATTGCTTTTATTAATTCTAGTTGTGGATTTTATATAAATAAATGATTAGACAAATAGTTCAAATTGGAAATCCAGCTCTACGCGAGATTGCAAATGTGGTTGAAGAAAGCCAGATTGCTTCAAAGCAAATCCAAGGTCTTGTTGATGATCTTATTGAAACAATGAGGCACGCTAATGGCGCTGGCTTAGCGTCAACTCAAATTGCTGTCCCTTATCGAATATGTGTTATAGAGGTCAATAAAAATCCTCGCTACCCCTACAAGCCAGACATTCCTTTGACGGTTTTAATTAATCCTAAAGTAACCTTTTTAACAGAAGAGAGAATCAATGTTTATGAGGGCTGTCTGTCGGTTCCAAACTTAAGAGGAAGGGTTGATCGGTGCCCAGAAGTTCTAATTGAAGGCCTTGATCGACACGGCCAAAGCCTCAGCTTTATTGCAAAGGGTATAAGCGCTGGAACCTTTCAGCACGAGCTTGATCATCTTGACGGCCTTGTCTTTACCGATCGCATGAACGATGCCAGCTCGCTTACAACTATTGACGAGTTTGCTGCAAATCATGAGGAAGAGTTTAAGCAGCAGGTAATCAGTATTGTTAAAGATTATGGCAGTTAAGACTAGTTGTAGTTCATCTTGACACATAACTAGTCAATCTCAAAAAACTATTTACCCGCACTAAGTAATTGTTATTTAATAAGTAACTTAACATCTTTCTGCAATTGTCCCAATTTAGAGATAATTTTTGTAGATTTGTTGTTTTAAATTGTTTATACTCAAAAATGTAAGAGCGAAATGTTCTTATAAGTAAAAAGGAGAGAGTTTACTTACAACAAAAAAAGGAGAAATTGTTTTGGAAGATCAAATCTTAGCTTTAACGGCAGAGATAGCTGCTGTCAAAAGTGCGGCTCAGGTCACAAACACCATGTTTGCTGAAGCGTACTATTACATAACAATTCCTTTGATGGTTCTTATTCATGCTGGTTTCCTTCTCTATGAGATGGGCCAAACTCGTGTGGCAAATGTACTGTCGTCAGGAATTAAAAACTTACTCGCGTTTGCGTTTACAATCGTAACGTTTTATCTGTTTGGTTGGTGGTTCTATTGGGCCTTGCCAACGTTTCCAGTTACGTCCCTGGCAGCAGGTGCCGGGTACATGGAAATTTCAGGTTTGGCGTATGCCAATGCGATTGCATTACCATGGGGCGATTCAGCCCAGTACATGGGTCCAAATATGGCTGACCGTGCGTCAGGTGTATTCTGGGGAGCTTTCGCTCTGTTTGCTGCAACGACTGCGTCTATTGCTTCCGGCGCGCTAATCGAGAGAATACAAACCGTAGGTTGGGTAATCTGTGCGATTGTCCTCGGCTCTTTTGCCTGGGTTGTAGCTGCCGCTTGGGGCTGGCATGCCGATGGTTGGTTAGTAACAGAGTTCGGTTTTCATGACTTTGGTGCGGCTGGATTGGTTCACGCGGTTGCTGGATTCTTCGCTCTAGGTATTCTAGTTAATCTAGGTCCTCGTGTGGGAAAATTCAACGCTGACGGTTCTGCGAATAAAATTCCGGGCCACAACTTACCGCTTACAGTAACTGGCTTGATGCTAATTATTGTTGGTTTCTTCGGCTTCCTAATGGCATGTATCATTCTGCCTGGTGAAGGTTGGAGTTGGTATGCGGATCAAGGTACAACCATTTATGGAACGCCAATAACACTTTCAGCGCTTGCGTTTAACGTAACTTTGGCTGCTGCTGGTGGTATTATCGGTGCATGGGTATTTACTAAAGACCCTTTCTGGATGATGTCTGGCTGTCTAGCAGGTATTATCTCAGTCGCCTCTGGACTTGATGTTTACTTTGGCTCACACGTAATCATTATTTCACTTGTTGCGGGCATGATTTTAAAACCATGTGCAGACTGGGTAGAAGGTTTAGGTATCGATGATGCTGTTGGCGCTGTTACGGTCCACGGAACAATTGGCCTGTTTGGTGTTGTTGTTCTTGGTGTATTCGGTTCTGGCGTTCCAGGGCTTGGTGCATTCGCTCCAGAAGGTACAGTTGCAATAAGCTTATATGGCCAAATTGTTGGCGCTGTAGTAATGTTCTTGCTTGGCTTCGTTCCAGGGTACATTGTATCTTGGTTGGTCCACAAAGCTGGAATGCTACGTATCCCAGATGACGTTCAAATCAAAGGTCTTGACGCAGTCAAGGTTCCTGCTCAGGCTTATCCTGAGTCAATGGTTAGCTCTGCATCTGATTCTAAATAAGGAGGAATAATATGGGATATTTTGCTGAATCTTTTGCAGAACTCTATAATGCCGATGGCTGGATTGATATGGGTATGTATATTGGTGCGGGCAGTTCAATGCCTGGCTGGTATTCGGTCATTGCCTCGGTTATGTTGGTAGCGATTTTAGTCAAAGGAAACAATGACGAGCAAGATCACTACAAATAGTAATCTGTAAAAAGTAATAAACTAAAAAGGGCGGTATAAAAATACCGCCCTTTTTTTTATCTTAAATAGCTAGCTTTTTAAACTTTTAGTAAAAGCCTAGCTGGATCCTCTAAAGCGTCTTTGATTGAGATCAAAAACTGAACGGCCTCTTTGCCATCAATGATTCTGTGATCATAGGAGAGCGCAAGATACATCATCGGCCTGATGACTATTTCGCCGTTTACAACGACTGCGCGCTCTTGGGTTTTGTGCATTCCTAGAATAGCGCTTTGAGGTGAGTTCAAGATTGGTGTTGACAGTAACGAGCCAAAGACGCCGCCATTGGATATAGTGAACGTGCCGCCGCTCATCTCTTCAATTCCCAAGGTTCCGTCCTGCGCTCTAACTGCGTAATCAACGATGCCTTTTTCGATGTCGTGCATTCCCATCTTGTGAGCATCACGAAGCACAGGAACAACCAACCCTCGGTCCGAAGAGACAGCTACTGAAACGTCGCAGTATGCGTGATAGATAATATCTTCGCCATCAAGGTATGCGTTAACTGTTGGGAATTTTTTTAGTGACTCGACTGCCGCTTTAACAAAGAACGACATAAAGCCTAACTTGACGGAGTACTTCTTCTCAAATGCCTCTTTATAGCTCTTTCTCATAGCCAGTATCTCAGTCATATCAACCTCATTAAAGGTTGTCAGCATGGCTGTATCTTGGGTTGCAGAGTGGAGTCTTTTGGCTATTGTTTTGCGAATACGGCTCATCGGAACTCTTTCTTCCATTCGATTACTCGAAGGTTTAGATGAATTAATTTCAGGCGCACTTATAGGCTCCTCTTGAACATTCTCCTGAAGGTTTATTTCTGGAGGCTCTTCACTAGCTGCAACTGGAGATTCTTTTGTTTCCTCTATTGGAGCTTCTTTAATAATTTCTTTAGGTGCCTCAGTCTTTTCAGTCGGCATTTCAGCGTCATCATCTAAAAGAGCAAGAACTTGCTGAGCATTAACCGTTTCACCTTCCTCCGCTAGGATTTCAGTAAGAATGCCTGCCTCTTCAGCAGGAACCTCTAAAACAACTTTGTCTGTTTCAATTTCAACGATGACGTCATCAACCTCAACATAGTCTCCCGGTTTTTTATGCCATAGGGCGACAGTCGCTTCGTTTATAGACTCTGGAAGAACAGGTACTTTTACTTCTTTCATTTTTTAATGCTCCTGGAAGTACTCATAGTTTGAATACCTAACGCTTTTTCAATGATGTAGCTTTGGTTAATGTTGTGCTGCCTAATGCTTCCTTCTGCAGGCGCTGCATAAAGGTCTCTCGCAACAACATGAAGGGTTTGACCTTTGGCTATACTTTCCATAAAATTATGCCTGGAAGTGTACCACGCGCCTTGGTTAATTGGCTCTTCCTGACACCATACTATATCCTTTACTTTTGGAAATTTTAAGAGCTCTTTCATGAGCTGCTCTTCTGGGAATGGGTAGAGCTGCTCAAGCCTAAGAATTGCAACATTATTAAGCTGCTCATCTTGACGTCGCGTTAATAATTCATAAAATATTTTGCCACTACACATAATAATGCGGTCAACTTTCTTGGGCTTGATGTTGTCATATTGCTCTTCGTAAACATCTCTAAATCTGCCTTCAGTAAACTTGTGTAAAGGTGAAGCTGCTAGCGGGTTTCTTAAGAGACTTTTTGGCGACATGATGATTAGAGGTGCTCTAAATTTTCTTAATATTTGACGCCTCAT
This sequence comes from Candidatus Pseudothioglobus aerophilus, assembly GCA_014384565.1. Classification (GTDB taxonomy): domain Bacteria; phylum Pseudomonadota; class Gammaproteobacteria; order PS1; family Pseudothioglobaceae; genus Pseudothioglobus; species Pseudothioglobus aerophilus. The sequence continues at coordinate 40,713 of JACNFO010000039.1, read as the reverse complement.
CAAATGAAATATTTGCGACGCAGTTGACGGCACGCAGACCTGCATATTGTGACTGGCACAAAGCTGAAGGAAGCGCTCAAGCCGTGCAGATGAGTGCTCTGGCCCTTGGCCTTCAAGTCCGTGAGGGAGAAGCATAACTAGGTTTGATAGGCGTCCCCATTTAGCTTCGCCTGAGGCAATAAATTGATCAATAATGGCTTGAGCGCCATTGACAAAATCGCCAAACTGAGCTTCCCAAATAACCAGTGATTCAGGGTTTGCGGTAGCATAGCCATATTCAAAGCCGAGAGCCGCCTCCTCTGATAGAATTGAGTCAATAATTTGCACTTTCCCTTGTTTTTTACTAATGTTTTGCAGCGGCGTGTAGTCTTCATTTACTAGCTGATTGTGAAGTACTGCGTTACGGTGGAAGAATGTCCCTCTTCCTGAGTCTTGACCTGAAAGTCTAATAGGCGTTCCAAAGTCAGTAAGACTAGCGTAGGCTAGAGTTTCAGCAAACCCCCAATCGGCATTAATTTTTCCATCAGCCATCTTTTGCCTATCCGACATCATCTTTTTAACGCGCGGGTGTACTTCAAAGTTATCGGGCACTTGTTGAAGCTTTTTATTCAGTTTCTTAATTTTATTATGGGTAATAGCAGATTCATAAGGAGCCTCCCATGAGGCGTCAAAATAATCTTCCCATAGCATTTCCCAAGCTCGTTTATTTTTTGGTTCAATAATATTGTAGGCTACTCTCTCACCCGCTTTTAGCTCTTTGCGATAATCACTAATCATTGAGTCAACTTCCGACTGATTCAAGACACCATCCTTCATAAGAGTGGCTGCATAATTTGTCCTTGTCGTGGGCATTTTACGAATTAATTCATACATCAAAGGCTGAGTCACTGCTGGCTCATCAGCTTCATTGTGGCCATGACGTCTGTAGCACATTAGATCAATAACCACATCTTTTTTATACCTCATTCGGTAATCAAGTGCTAACCGAGTAATAAAGCTAACCATTTCTGGATCTTCAGCGTTGACATGAAATACCGGCGCATTGATCATCTTGACAACGTCTGTACAGTAGCTGGTCGATCGAGCATCATCTTGTTTGCTGGTTGTGAATCCAATTTGATTATTAATAATAATATGAACTGTTCCTAGAGTTCTGTATCCTCCAGACTGAGACATGTTTAAGGTCTCCATCACGATTCCTTGGCCAGAAAAAGCGGCATCTCCATGGATAAGAACCGGCAGAATTTGTTGACGCTCGGAGTCTTCATTCTTATCCTGATGATAGCGAGCATAACCCTCAATCACTGGGTTCACGAGTTCAAGGTGAGAAGGGTTAAACATGAGCGCGAGATGAACATCCTCTTTGTCTGTTTTGACGTCTGAAGAAAAGCCTTGGTGATATTTAACGTCACCTGTTTGATTCTTTCCAAGCCCAATCTCTCCAGCAAATTCTTTAAATAGATTCTCAGCACGTTTGCCAAGGATATTGATTAGAACATTAAGGCGTCCTCTATGAGCCATACCAAGACAAACTCTCTTGATTGAATGATTTCCTGAGTGGGCAATAAGGACATTTAGAAGTGGGATAAGAGTATCACTTCCCTCTAAAGAAAAACGTTTTTGACCCACATATTGATTGTGTAGAAATTTTTCGAACACTTCGGCTGCGGTCAACCTTTGGAGTATCCATTTTTTATACTCTGGGTCTTGTTGGATATTCAAGGACATGGTTTCAACTTTAGTTTGAACCCACTTTCGCTCTTCAATATTCGAAATATGCATATACTCAACACCAAGACTGCTGCAATATATTTTATTAAGAGAAGTAAAAAGATCTCTTAAAGTGTTGCAGTTTGGTCCTTGATAAGATCCCATATCAAAAGTCTTATCCAAGTCCGCATCACTTAAGCCGAACTCTTCAAGAGTGAATGGAGGTGTTGAGTGGTGCCTAGGTCTTCCTAAAGGGTCTAGCCTTGCTCTTAGGTGACCTGAAAACCGAAAGGCATAAATTAACCGAAGAACACCAAGCTGAGCCGCGCTTTGACTGACTACTTTAGTGATGGTGTTTGATTCAAAATTGTTTTCACCATAATCAATAAAGCGATTTATCACATCATCGTGTGAGCTAGAATTTTTACTCATTATTCTGCAGAATTAAGGGGAGAGGGAGGAGGGATGTTAAAATTATTTTTGACTGAACAAAGTCAGTTATATTGCTAATTAATAGCCTGCAATTTGGTACTTGCTTTGACATCAAAATATTCACACTTTGTGACTTAAATATTTAACTTGAAATTATATAGAGAATGGGACCTGTCAGTAGTTAATTATTAAAATAAATAATTACTATTCTTGCAATAAATCTTACAATTCAAAATGAATTCAAATTACAATTGTAAAAAATTTTCTATTTAATAAATTTCTAATAGAATATTGTTATATGAATTATACTAATTCTAGATTTAATTTCTTAAAATTGAAATTATTTAAGGTCTTGTATAATACGATCTAGAATACACAAAAAAACTATCTAATATCTCTTCTAATTAGTTTAATGAACAATTTTTTAAAAATCCTTCAAGACAAAGAACATATCCTTGCAGATGGCGCAACGGGCACGAACTTATTTGCAATGGGGCTAGAGACAGGAGACCCACCTGAGCCTTGGAATTTAGATCATAGAGACAGAATCCGCTCTCTTCATCAAGGCTTTGTTGATGCAGGCTCTGACTTATTTTTAACCAATAGTTTCGGTGGCACATCTTTTAGGCTCAAACTCCACAACCTTGAAAGCCGAGTGTTTGAACTCAATAAAGCTGCTGGTAGTGTTGCAAGAGAGGTTGCAGATCATGCAGATCGCTTAGTCATTGTTGCAGGATCAATGGGGCCAACAGGTGAAATGATTGAGCCTCACGGCTTAATGACCTCAGCTGAAGCAACGGAAGCTTTTAAAGCGCAAGCGGAAGGTCTCGCTGAGGGAGGCGTTGACGTTTTGTGGCTGGAAACTATGTACTCAATGGAAGAGTTAGAGGCCGCTCTTGATGCCGTTAGAGGGATTGGTTTGCCAGTCTGCGCAACTATGAGTTTTGATACTGCAGGTAAAACCATGATGGGCATTACTCCTGCAAATCTTGCCCTTAGAGTAAAAGAGCTTAACCTTTCGGGGTTTGGGGCAAATTGCGGTGTTGGTGCTCCCGATATATTAGCAACAATTAATGACATATCTCGAAATGTTGAATCCGGTACGGTTGTAATTTCAAAAGCAAACTGCGGCATTCCTGAGTTTCATGATGGAAAAATTCTTTATTCTGGAACAGAGGAGTTAATGGCTGAGTACGTTCAAATTGCAATGAACTCTGGCGCAAAAATTATTGGTGGATGCTGCGGAACAACTTACGCCCATGTGAGGGCAATGCGTAAAGCAATGGATCAGCATCAAGTAACCGCGGCGCCAACTTTAGCTGAAATTGAAAGGCGTGTTGGAGTGATGTCGGATGGCTCCAGAGCCATCTTTGAAGGTGATGACTCAAAGCCTACTAAAGAGCGCAGAAGTAGACGCTCAAGGTCCTAAAAGCAACAATTCATTTAATTAAGTAGTTATTTTTGTGATAATATAATTTTCTTTATAGTGTAATTTTATTTATTCTAAGTAAATTATTAATTCATGTCTTCAATTATAAATACTGCGCAAATAGAACAAAGCGTATCCATAGTTAACAAAAATCTTCCCAGTTTTGGCACGGATAAACAGCTAGAGGCCTCGATTGGAAAGCAAGTCAGAATTTCTCGAAAAAGTGCTGGCGTTACTTTGCAGCAACTCTCAAAGCAATCACTATTATCTGCAAGCATGCTCTCAAAAATTGAGAATGGTCAAATTAGCGCCTCCTTAAAAACAATTCAGTTGATTTGTCACGCCCTTAATATTTCAATTACGTCACTATTTAAACAGCATGATAAAGACGTAGAGCCAACCTTTATTAAATCAGGTAATGGTTTGACAATAGAGAGGGCGGGCTCCGATGAAAGTAGGCACTACCAATTACTCGGTCACAACGTGAGCGGCTCTCTTAAAGTAGAGCCCTGCCTTATTACGGTAACTTCAAGAGATTATGATTTTCCTGACTTTCAGCATAAAGGGGTTGAGTTTATTTATATGCTCAAAGGTGAAATGGATTATTACTACGGTACCAAGATATATCACTTCCAGAAGGGTGACTCGATATACTTTGATTCTGATAAGCCACATGGCCCTAAAAAAATCATCAGTGATGAGTGCCAGTTTCTAACCGTTATCTGCTCAAATAATTCGGATTAGTTTACTTTTAAGTCCTAATAATTTTGACTTTTTTTTCAAAATTATCTTTCCCTAAACCCACTCTAAATTCAAACTTTTTTCTTGTTTTACTGCAATTAATTAGAAGAAAATCAACACTTTATTATATTTCTTTATAATCAATAAAATTTCTTGACAATGGAATATCATTAGGCGTATACTCAAACTTTAATTTGCTGTTACTCCATCTATTTGGAGTCAAAAAGAGTCATTTATATAGTAATTTATTTGACCTCTATTTCTAAAACGGCAGCAAATTCATTAGTGTTTCTGTTTTGGTTTATATCTTACGAATCAAAATAAAAGCATGCTTAGGGGGTAAATCTTTAATAGAGATTTTTTTTATTTTTTCGGAGAGATTAAATGACAGATTTAGAACAACACGTTAACGAGCCCGGACGCGACAAACTTGTAAAAGAAGTCAAGGCTAAAATCGAAGCATTGGGCGTTACATATGTATATTATCAATTTGTTTCAGTTACAGGGCGCATTGTAGGTAAAGGTATTCCTGCCCGCCACTGGGAGAGATTAGCTGAAAAAGGATTTCAACTAGTATACGGCTCAACAGCCAACTTATTTGTAGACCGTCACGGTGACTATATTGGTTACGGCCCTGAATCTTCAGAGCTTGTAGGTATTCCAGATCCTGAGACTTTTTGTCAGCTTCCATGGGATAAGAGAGTAGCGCGCGTTTTTTGTAGACTTTACAGGAACCGTGAAGAACGTGAAAATCCAGGCGAAGCGTTAACGTCAGATTGTCGTGGCAACTTATACAGACAACACAAAGAATTCCAAGACCAGTATGGGTTAGATATGAGATGCGGCACGGAGCCAGAAATGATGTGGCTAAAGCGCGGTGAAGATGGTCAGCCAAACGGCGGAGTAACAAAGCCAAACTGCTATCACATTGACCAGTTTGAAGAGTTGCGTCCTGTCTTTATGAAAGTTATAGAGTATTCAGAGCAGATGGGTCTTGATATTATTCAAGGTGACCACGAAGATGCCCCGGGTCAATTAGAGCTTAATACTCAGTTTGACGATGTATTAAGAAATGCAGACCGATTGACGACTTATCGACAAATTTGTGCGCAAGTTGCTCGTGAGTTTGGTTTAATTGCATGCTTTATGAGTAAGCCTTTTATGGGAGTATCTGCATCAGGTTGTCACCATAATATGTCATTATGGGAAGGCGGCAAAGACGTATTCCATCCAGAAATTGCTGGTGATGGAGAGCTTCCAGGAATGCCTGGTAACTTTATGTATAAAGAGGGCGGCAAGAACACATTTATGCCGGACCCTTCAATCGATGAAAAGATGCCTGGTCCAATTGGACTTCAGTCAATTGGCGGCGTTATTAAGCATCTACCCGCACTAACTTCAATCGGCTCTTCTACTGTGAACTCGTATCGCCGTCTTTGGGATACTGGCTTTTGGGCGCCAATTTTTGCAGACTGGGGTTATCAAAACCGTACTTGTGCACTTCGCGTTTCTGCGCCAGGCCGTTTTGAATACCGCTCTGTGGACTCAATGGTTAACCCTTACTTAATGGGATCAGCGCTGTTAAAGGCGATGGGTGACGGTATTGATAATAACCTTGATGCCGGTGAGCCTGAAGAGCGTAATATCTATGCAGCGATGGAGGCAGGAAAGCAAGTCAAGAAGCTTCCTATGTCCTTAGGTGAGGCATTAAATGAGCTAGAAAATGATGACGTAATTAAATCATCGATGCCAAATGAGATGTACAAAGTTTTTCATCATTATAAGACGGATGAATGGGAAAAATTTAATGCCACAGTTACAGATTGGGATTTAGAGACTTACATAGATTGCTTGCCATAGGGCTAAGTTTTTTTAAGGTTTTTAGAGTGCCCACTTAACGGTGGGCAATTTTTCGGGAAAAGGGAGATTATTTTATGTGCGGAATAGCAGGAATTATTCATAAAAAAGCTGGAAAAGGCGTAAACATTGGTCAGCAGATGACTTCAATGCTACAGGCTTTAAAGCATAGAGGTCCAGACTCAACTGGATATGCAATGTACGGCAAAGACAATGGAAATCAAATATTAAGATTTAAGGTTGCTGAGGCTGCTGATCTAGAAGGAAGCTATGATATCCATGCGACTATCAAAGATCGCTTGGAGACAGTCAACTCAAGACTTACTGAGTTAGGTGTTAAGGTTGTAAAGAAAGAGAGCCCAACTGAGTATGCCCATCGTTATGAGGTAGAGTTTTCAGGTGACATGAAAAAAGTTGCCGACTTTGTTGAAGATGTTGAAGGCGTTGAAATTTTATCTATCGGTAACTCACTTGAGTTAGTTAAAGACTTAGGAGATGCATCGGTAGTTTCTGATCAGTACGGCTTAAATGACTTTAATGGCACTCACGGAATTGGACATACCAGGATGGCGACCGAGTCTGACGTAGATATTCGCTCGGCACACCCTTACTGGGCATATCCCTTTAGTGACGTTGCAGTAGTTCATAACGGGCAGCTTACAAACTATTGGACAAATAGACGATCACTTGAGCGCTCTGGCCACCGTTTTTCATCGAACTGCGACTCAGAACTTATTGCCGTTTATCTTGCCGATAGAATGAGCCAAGGTGACGATTTAGAAACTGCTATGAAAGGTTCAATAGATTACCTTGATGGCGTTTTCACATATTTGGTTGCAACTAAAGATCAACTTGGTATGGCCAAGGATGTTATGGCTGCAAAACCAATGGTTGTATACGAAGGTGAAGATATGATTGCACTAGCTTCTGAAGAGGTTGCAATTAGAACTTTATTTGACCATCGTATTGAGACATTTGACCCCTATCACGGAGAGGTAAAAGTATGGCAGAACTAAGGAAGGAAACGTCCCAGGAGATGGGACTTCACGACGAGCAGTTAAAAGGAAGAACGCAGAAAAAATTCTTCTCTATTGACGAAAGTGAAAATTTAACATATTTCCACTCATTTGATGTTGACACTTCTAAGAGTGCAACGATTGACGCACTTGACATGACGCCAAGAGAGATTAATCGTGAAATCAGAGAGCTAATGGAAAAAGGTATTGGTGATATTACTGTTGATAACCCTATGTCTAGGCATGGAGTTGGCGTTGGCATCTTAAACAGACTTAACTTAACTTTCTCAGATAGTTTAGGTTACTTTGGTTGCGGCTTAATTGATGGACCTAATGTCCATATTAAAGGTCGTGTCGGTTGGTCGTGTGCAGAAAACATGATGGCGGGTACTGTTGTCATTGACAAAAATGCTGGTTCTACTTTTGGCGCTGCTATTCGTGGCGGTGATCTTGTCTGTAAAGGCAGTGTTGGCGCTCGTACTGGTATTGATCAGAAGGGCGGCACAATTATTGTCGGCGGTAAGACAGGTGCATTTTCTGGATTCATGATGCAGCGTGGTCGTATGATTGTTTTAGGTGATGCTGGAATGAACTTAGGTGACTCTATGTATGACGGCACTATTTATGTTGGCGGTGAGGTTGAAGAGCTTGGTGTTGACTGCGTGCAGGCTGATATGACAGAGCTTGATGTTCGTTACCTAACAGAGAAATTGGCCCTTTATGGTATGAAGACTCCTAGAGGCGTTGAGAAAATGCAAAAGCATGTTTCTGGAAAAATGTTATGGAACTACGCTAACTTAGAGCCTAATGAAAAGAAACTAATTCTTTAATAGCATTTTTAACAAATTAAACAAAAGGAAATATTATGAGTGATTCAGAAAACCATAGACTAGGAAAAAGTTTTATCTTCCCTAAAGCGGTGATGGATGATATTCACATCAAGTCTGATTTGGGTAGATACAGAATGAGAGGTTTCTCTCTATTTAAAAAAATTCCAACATGGGATGACTTGACTTTCATGCCTGGAACGTTAACTCGTTTTGTTATTGAGGGTTATAGAGAAAAATGCTTAACTAAGACAATTATTGGGCCAGAGGCTCCAAGACCATTAGAGCTGGACATTCCAATTTACATTACTGGAATGAGCTTTGGTGCATTGAGTTATGAGGCTAAAACAGCTCTAGCTCGCGGTGCTACGATGGCCGGAACTGCCACCTGTTCAGGTGAGGGCGGAATGATTCCAGATGAGAGACGCTACTCAAGTAAGTGGTTCTACCAGTGTATTCAGTCGCGTTATGGCTTTAACCCACAACATTTACGTTTAGCGGATAGTGTTGAATTTTTTATTGGTCAAGGCTGTAAGGTTGGTTTAGGTGGACACCTAATGGGCCAAAAAGTTACAGACCAGGTTGCTGAAATGCGTTCTTTACCTGCCGGTATTGATCAGCGATCTCCTGCGAGACATCCAGACTGGCTTGGACCAGATGACTTGGCGCTAAAGATTGAAGAGATTCGTGAAGCGACAGATGGTCAGATTCCAATTCAGCTTAAACTTGGTGCAGCGCGTGTATACGATGATGTACGTATGGCCGCTAAGACTGGTTGTGATAGTATTTATATTGATGGAATGGAAGGCGGCACTGCTGCTGGACCACATATTGCGACAGAAGAAACTGGAGTACCAGGAATTGCAGCAATTCGTCAAGCTCGAAGGGCGATTGATGATGTTGGGATGAGCGGCAGAATTTCTTTAGTTTATGCGGGTGGTATTCGAAATGGTGGTGACGTAGCTAAAGCCGTTGCACTTGGTGCTGACGCAGTTGCGATTGGCCACTCATCGCTTATGGCGCTTAACTGTAATAGAGATATTCCTGAAGCTAATTATGAAGCTGAAATGGGCGTTAAAGCCGGTGAATGTTACCACTGTCATACTGGGCGCTGCCCGGTTGGTGTTGCAACTCAAGATCCTGAACTTAGAAAGCGTCTGGATCCGGATGAAGCATCAGAGCGTGTATACAACTTCTTACATACACTAGCAATCGAGACTCAAATGATGGCTCGTGCCTGTGGTAAGACAAATATACACTCATTAGAGCCAGAAGATCTAGCTGCTCTTACTATGGAGGCTTCAGCTTGTGCACAAGTTCCTATTGCAGGTTCACAGCACACGGTTGGTCGTCCTGATATGACACGTTTTTAAGATAAGGAGTTATTATGAGTAAAAATGAAGAAACATTTGTAGTTGGTGCTGATGGCTTAGATACCGATCGCGAGCAAATGATTGGACAACATATCGGTTATAGATATGATGTAAACCTTGTTCCTGATCTTAAGTTTATAACGCCTTTTTTACAAAAATATATTGAAAAAATGGGCTGGAAAGATCTTAACTGGTTAGAAGATATTCATATGGGTTATGAGGGCGATCAAGCTGCTGTTTTTGATAGAAATATTAATGGTTGGGTCACTATTCCGGACAATATAAAACTTCCAAATAACCAGCAAGAGCGAGATATGATTGCTCGTGAATTATTAGTTAAGTTTCAAATGTCAGAAAACCACCCAATGGTTGACCTTAATAACGCTTACCGTAAATTCTAACTACTGTAAGTGGTTTCTAAAGGGGTTAGTTTAGAGCAAGGCTCTGAATCTTAACTCCTTAGTTTTTCGGCATTCCACCCCCTGGAGTGCCGTATAAACTATTTTTTTAGCTTGCAATTCATTTCATCGAAGCATGAATATTTTCAAATTGACCTATAAATTATTCTATGTATACTCAAATTATCTGTTAAATTATTCTACTAAATGAGAGTTTCTAATATTAAATATGATGGCGATTGTGAAACCTACCAACTTCTTGGTGGTGAGGCAATTTCAATTGACTTAAAGAGTGGCGATTCAGTAGAGATAGTCGATGTAGAGGGAGATCAACAGTGCAGTGTTCTTGCTTTTAATGCTGAAAAATTATCAGTATTATCAACTTTAAGCTGGAATTCAAAACCTAAAAGTAATGCATCTGAAATAAGTGTAGATGATTGTTCGGATATGTTTAAGGCAATTATAAAACACAACCAAATTGATTCAAAAGAACTAAATGGTACGGAGCTTTTTTCAGCATCAAACCCTGCTGATTCTCGTCAATCTTTTAATATTAAAAATGATGCCTTATGTGTATTTGATGCAAAAGGTGGGCCAATGATAGTAGATAAACAAAATTCTCCTACAGAGATTTTAATTAATGTATCTCGCTCAAATCCATCAAACCCCTCTGAGAGACTTCCTGAGCCCCTTGCCAAAACATCTAAAGAGATTCGGATAAATAATAGCTCTGCGGTTGCCTATAAAGTAAAGGCCGGTGAATATATTCAAATTATTGATGTTGAGGGCCAGCAATGCTCAGATTTTCAAGCATTTTTAGAAGAAGATTTAAAAAATAATCTAGAGCTTTGCCTTGATCCAACAGTGACAAGGTCGCAGATGCTGGCAAGTTACCCAGCGCCAGGGACTCACGATAAGTTCTACAACCAAAATTCAGTGCCACTAGTAGAAGTAATACAAGACACTGTGTGTAGACATGACACCTTTGGCCTTGCATGCAACGCCAAATATTATGATGATAGGGGATTCCCTGGACATATTAGTTGTACTGATAATTTCAATAAATCTCTTTCTAAATACGGGGTTACTCCAAGACAAAATTGGGCAGCTGTTAATCTCTTTTTTAATACTGCTATTGAAGAGTGTCATTCATTAAGCTCAGATGTTTCTTGGTCTAGACCTGGTGACTATGTATTATTTAGAGCTGTTGATGACCTGGTATGCGTTTCATCAGCTTGTCCAGATGATACGACCTCTTCTAATGGCTGGAATCCAACAGACATTCACGTTAGAATTTATAATAAATCCAATAATTTCTCATCGGCTACGGCTTTTAGGCCTGATCCACAATCAATACCAACTATGACTAAAGAAACTGGTTTTCATAAAAATACCTCTAAGCTAACTAAAAACTTTGATAACTATAATGGCTATTGGCTTCCACTTGAATACGATAATTTAGGTGCAATTAAAGAATATTGGCAGTGCCGTGAAGGGGTAGCAATGATTGACCTTGCACCTCTTAGAAAGTTTGAAGTTTACGGTCAAGATGCTGAAGCATTAATGCAATATGCTATTACCAAAGATGTTAGAAAGCTTGCGATTGGCCAGGTTGTCTATTCTGCAATGTGCTATGACAATGGATGTATGGTTGATGATGGAACGCTTTTCCGTCTTGATGAAAATAATTTTAGATGGATTGGTGGCTCGGATGATGGCGGGAAACTGCTTCGAAAAATTGCAAATGAAAAAGGGTTTGATGTCCGTGTTAAGTCTTCAACAGACCAGCTTCACAACGTTGCTGTTCAGGGTCCAAAGAGCCGCGAAACTTTAGAGAAAATTATCTGGACGCCAAAACTCCAAACGAGTCTTGAGGATCTTAAGTGGTTCCGTTTTACCATTGGTAGAATTGGCGGCGAGTTTGGAATACCTGTGATGGTTTCTAGGACTGGATATTCTGGTGAGCTAGGTTATGAAGTGTTTGCACACCCTAATGATTGTGAAGCCGTTTGGGATGCTATTGCAGAGGCTGGAGAAGAGTTTGGTATATGTCCATTAGGATTGAATGCTCTTGATATGCTAAGAATTGAGGCAGGTTTAATTTTTGCCGGTTATGAGTTCTGTGATCAAACGGACCCATTTGAAGCAGGCATTGCGTTTACGGTTCCATTGAAAACAAAAGAGGAAGATTTTTCTGGTAAGGAATCATTAATTCTTCGGAAGAATTCTCCACAAAGAGTTCTAGTTGGGTTAGAATTAGATTCTAATGAAGTTGCGCTCCATGGTGATGGGGTGTATATTGGAAAACAACAAGTTGGAATTATTACAAGTGCAACACGTTCGCCGATACTTAAAAAGAACATTGCATTATGTCGAATTTCAGTTTCAGCGTCAGAGATTGATAATGAAGTTGAAGTAGGAAAGCTCGATGGACACCATAAGCGTTTATCTGCAAAGGTGGTCCGCTTTCCATTTTATGATCCTGAAAAAACTCGAGTAAGAATGTAGTTATTTTCAGGCAAAAGAATGTTTTAGATTAGTAATTAAGTCTAAAGCTGTAAGTATGGTTTTTAAGACAGTATTTGTTAAAAAAATCATTTTAAGGTTGAATTTTTTGAGATTTTTTTTAATTATCTTAAATATATTTGATTAAACAATAAAAGGAGAAATAAATGAATAAGTTTACAAGTAAAGTAGCTGCTGCTGCTTTAACGATGACTTTAGCTTCTGTATCGGGTCAAGCTCTTGCAGCTGACTCTTCAAAGCCAATCGTTATACCAATTCACAACTGGTCAAGCCAAGTGGTTATGTCCTACGTTATTGGTGGTATTTTTGAGTCTATGGGTAACAACGTATCTTACGTTCCTGCTGACTCGTCAGGTGTATATGAATCGATTCGTCTTGGAGACGTTACTATATCTCACGAAGTTTGGGAAGGAGCCTTTGGCAACGCTTACTATACAGCCATGGAGAAGGGCGGTCTAATAGAAGCTGGTACCCATTCTGCCTTGACTATTGAAGATATGGGCGTTCCTAACTTCGTAATAGAGAAAAATCTATGTCCTGGACTTCCAAATTGGGAGGCTCTTAAAGGTTGTGGATCAGTTTTTGCCACTGCCGATTCTGGTGGTAAAGGTGTTTTCTTAGACGGTCCTTGGCATGTTGATGCTGAAACCGGAAAGAATCTATTTGAAGATCGTATTGGAGCTCTTGGTTTAGATGATGAATATACTTATAAACAAACTGGTAGTGCAGACGCCCTTTGGGCCGCTATTGATTCTGCAGAAGCTGCTGGAGAAGGCATAATTATATTTAACTGGACACCTAACTTTACGGATAGTGATGGTTTTTACTTCATAGAGTTTCCTCCATACTTCTTTGGTTGCCGTGAAACAGAAGGTGGTGACGGGGCTTGTGGATCTCCTAGAGGTTGGTTGAAGAAAGCGGCGAACTATAAGTTCCCTAAGACTCATCCAATGGCGTATAAGGCATACACTAAGATAGACTTCACGACTGGCATGATCGGTCAGATGGCTGCTCTAGTTGATATTGATAAGATGTCTCATGAGGATGCTGCAGCTAAGTGGCTTGCGGATAACGAGGATGTTTGGATGGCTTTCACCAAATAACCCTTTAATCTAGAGCACTCTTCATTCAAATAGAATAAGGGGTGTTTGTTAAGTACCCTTGCCCTCAAATTTATTATGAGGGGGTAGGGGTATTTTTATATATACTGGTAGTGTGTTATTTGTTTCAAAGAATTTAGGAAGATATTATGTCTGATCAGCAACCTGTAATTAAATGCGATTCCGTTTATAAAATATTTGGCAAAAATGCCGAAAAAATGCTTAAAAATGCAAATGGCAAGGTTGTTGCTGAAGAATTTCAAAAAGCTGGCTGTGTAGTCGGAGTTAATAATGCCTCTTTCGAGGTTAATAAGGGTGAGATGCTTGTGGTTATGGGTCTTTCAGGCTCGGGCAAGTCGACCTTGCTTCGTTGTATTTCAAGACTAACCGATGCCACTGCAGGGAATATTTATATTGAGGGTGAAGATTTAACCTCAATGAGTGATAAGGAGTTGATAGAACTTCGTCGCAACAAGATGGGCATGGTGTTTCAGAGTTTTGCATTATTACCCCATAAAACCGTATTAGAGAATATAGCGTTTCCATTGCAAGTGAAAGGCAATAGCACAAAAGACAGCATGCAAAGAGCCAAAGACATGGTTGACCTTGTTGGCTTAACTGGTCGTGAGAATTATTTCCCAAGACAACTCTCTGGTGGTCAGCAGCAACGAGTTGGAATCGCACGCTCTCTAGCTGTTGAACCCGATATTTGGTTCTTGGATGAGCCCTTCTCAGCATTAGATCCGTTAATTCGTAAAGAGATGCAAGATGAGTTTCTAAGGCTTCAGGGTGTCCTAAATAAGACGATTCTTTTCGTTACTCATGACTTTGATGAAGCACTAAGGCTTGCCGATCGGATTGCAATCATGAAAGATGGCATTATCGAGCAATTGGATACACCTGCAAATATAGTTCTTAATCCAGCAACAGAATACGTTCGCAAGTTTACAGAGGATGTTCCAAGGGAGAAGGTTCTTAAAATTAAATCAGTGATGGAGCCTGTTGGCGATGAAACAGACTTTAGTGATTTAAGGGTCTCCGAAGATGCCATTATTGAAACTGTTGCCGAAGCTGTGCTCGGCGACCCTAAATCAGTTCCCGTACTCAATGCAAATGATGATATTGTTGGTGTTGTTCATTCATCTAAAGTAATTCATGTGTTATTTGGTGAAAATTCAACACTAGAAAGCAACGCTTAAGGCTAGCACCATGAACTTTATCAATTATTTATCTGAACGCCCTAAACTGACGCAATTGGGCATTGTCCTCATTGTGTTTTTTATTCTCATGTCAATGACAGGGCAATACCATGATTTGATAGTAGAGCGTCATTTATTTGCCAAGTCTGTTGTTAAGGGAGAAATACAATCTTCGGCTGGTTTTGCTGAATCCATGTCAATGATTCTGAATTGGCAACTTCCTCCTCAACTCGTTAGAATTCCTGAGCTGACTTTTTATCACCCTGTCATTAACACTTCCGCCACCTATGTTCTAATAGCTTTATTGGTAACTGCTGGGCTCTTATACAAAAGCTTTGCAGAGAGCGTCAATAAATCACAGTGGTTAAGTTTCAATTGGTTTCAAATTATTAGCAAGGGCTTTGTTGGTATTATTGTGGGACTTCTGTTTATACCTACTTTGTATAACTGGTTTTTTGGTGAGGTGACAAGAAGTACGTTTTGGGAATTACCATCAATGTTGCAAGATTTTTCTCAGTACCTCATATTCGAATTTTGGGTGACACCAGTTTACGACCCAGAAATTGAAGACTATGAAGACTATGGTCGAGTTCGATTATTTACCCGAGCTATTGGCGCCACTTTATTGTTTTTAATTACTTTAATTCGGGAATTATTGATTGGTGGTTTTGAGACAGTCGTTTCACTTGCCAATGTTTTTAGTGATCAATCCGGCTGGGATTGGCTCGCTGAAAATAAGGATAAGTGGTACTCCAGTGTCCCTGCTATTCCTTGGACAGTATTAACTGCCGGTGCTTTTATTTTGGGTTATAAACTTAAAGGTGTGGGTCTTTCTATATTGGCTGGTTTCAGTTGTATTTACTTGGCTGTATTCGGCCAATGGGAACCCGCAATGCAGACACTCTCTTTGGTGTTGGTTGCTGCACCAGTCTCTGTTTTATTAGGTGTTATCTGGGCTGTGCTTGCCTACAAGAGTAGAACGGTTGAGAGAGTAATAACGCCATTGCTCCTCGTTGCACAAACGTTTCCACATTTCGCGTATTTGGTACCAGTAATTGTGTTCTTTGGTATTGGTGACCATGCGGGTGCGATTGCAACAATAATTTTTGCAACACCTCCGATGATTCGACTCACCTTGCTAGGTCTCAAAAGAGTCTCTCCAGAGGTTTTAGATGCAGGCATGATGAGTGGTTGCCATAATTATCAACTGATGTTTAAAGTTTTGATACCTACTGCAAGGCGCGACATTTTAATTGGCGTCAACCAGGTAATTATGCAGTGCTTGGCTATGGTAGTGATTGCTTCTTTTATTGGAGCTAAGGGCCTGGGTTTTAACTTATTACTCGCTCTAAACCAACTAAGGGTAGGTCAAGCGCTAGAATTAGGAGTATGTATTGTCCTGATTGCTGTAGTGTTAGATAAATTATCTTTAGCTTGGGCCAATAAGCAAACCGACTACTTTGCTGACCTTTCTTTTGTTGATAGAAATAAAACAGCTCTTTTGTTTGTTGCAGTTTTCTTTGCCGCTCTTTTGTTTGCTTGGTTTGGTAACTGGATGTTTGCTGATACTGCAAAAGGTATTAACTATTTTCACACGATACCCCACAACAAAGGTATTACCACTGAGCCATTTTGGCAGGCAGGCGTTGACTACATGGTTTCAAATTGGAGAGCGGATATTAAAATATTTAACAAGTGGTTACTGGTGGAAGTGTTGATGCCAATGAAAGCGTCTTATCTGGCCATGCCAGCAATAGCAACTTTTGTTCTAACAATGGGTGTTGGTTACATTATCGGTGGCATTCGTTCTGCGATTGTAATTGGTTTGTTTATGTTGTTTATTGCTCTAACACCCTGGTGGGAAAGAGCCTTGATAACTATGTATATGCTGACGTTTGCAGTCATTGTTTCTGTTATTATTGGTACGATTGTTGGTGCAATCTGTGTGCAAAATAAGAGGGCAACCAAATTCATTCTTTTGGTTTGTGACACTTTTCAAACTTTTCCGTCGTTCATTTATCTTATTCCGGTGATTATGCTCTTTGGTGTGACTGACACTTCAGTGTTAATTGCGGTCATTGTCTACGCTGTTATTCCGCCTACTCGCTACACCGTAGAAGGCCTGAGAAATGTACCAGAATCTTTGCTTGAAGCGGGAGATATGTCGGGCGCAACAAAACTTCAGCGTATGGTTAAAATCGAGTTCCCATTAGCTTTCCCACATATTATGCTGGGCGTCAATCAGTGCGTTATTTTTGCATTGTTTATGGTTATTATAGGTGCGTTTATTGGTACTACAGATTTAGGCCAAGAAATAATGCAACAACTTTTTTCTGGAGGCAATATTGGAACTGGTCTAATGCTTGGTTTATGCGTGGCGTTTATCGGTCTTGCAGTGGATCATTTAATCCAGACCTGGGCAACGAAGAGAAGAAAGTTACTAGGAATTGACTAGATTCTATCCATTTCTAGTAGAGCCCTTTTAAATTCAAATCTAAGTGAAATTAATTAATAATTTTCTTTTTTTTTACTACGATAATATCACTTTCGTATTTATAAATCTGGAGAGCTACACAAATGAAGATTATAGATGGCAGAGTTCTTGCTGAAAATCTTAGAAAAAATATTGCTAATGAGGTTAAGCAATATTCTAGACCTCCCGGACTTGCAGTCATTTTAGTTGGTGATGATGAAGCTTCTAAGGTCTATGTAAGAAACAAGTCTAAAGCTTGCGTCCAGGTTGGCTTTTATTCTGATCAGATTCATAAATCCGCAAATATTACTCAAGAAGAGCTCCTCTCGGAAGTTCAAAGGCTTAATGTAAATAATAATATCGATGGCATCTTAGTTCAACTTCCTTTGCCTGCTCACATTGATGCAAATGTAATAATTGAGTCGATTATTCCCGAAAAAGATGTTGATGGTTTTAGTAGTGAAAATATTGGCAAGTTAAGCTTAAAAAAACCATTCATTAGTCCTTGTACTCCAAGAGGCGTTATGAAAATGTTAGCCTCTATCAAGTGTGAACTTAGGGGTAAGGATTGCGTAATCATTGGCGCCTCAAATATTGTGGGAAGGCCAATGGCAATGGAACTTCTCAATGCAGGCGCTACAGTTCAAGTTTGCCACAAGGAGACAAAAGATATAAAGGTTAAAACTAAGTCTGCAGATGTTATTATTGCTGCTGCTGGAGTTGCCAACTTAGTTAACGCTGACTGGATAAAAGAAGGCGCCGTTGTAATTGATGTTGGTATTAATAGGCTTGATAATGGGGCATTGACGGGTGATGTGGATTATGAAGCTGTTAAAGGCATGGTCTCTGCTATCTCTCCTGTTCCTGGAGGTGTTGGGCCAATGACTATTGCAGTGTTACTTGAGAATACTTTAACAGCCTACAAGGCAAGGTTATAAATTCGCTTACTGCTTTGCCCTAAAGTCTTTTAAAAGTTTGGCAACCCACTGATGAAAGCAGTGAGTAGCGCTGTCCATTACTGGTGAGAATTTTCCGCCATCAAACATTAAGCCGCTCCTCCCGCGCTGCATTCCCTCTACAACGCCAATATCTTCACTAAAGACAGTTTTCCAAAAAGAAGCGTTAGAGTTTAAAAGTGTTTTCAGTTCTGGCATTTCAGAAGGCTCTTTTGCATAGTATAGTGAGACATGCTCAATTGTTTTATTTGTAGAGATTGGCTCTATAATTATTGAATAAAAGTGATCTCTATGTACTCCTAAAAGTACATTTGGATACAAGGCGATATACTCACTTTTAGTGTCCCATTCATCTGATAAATCTTCAAAATCTGGAAATACGTTGCCACCAGAACTTTTCATTTGATTATAGACATGAGAGCCTTGCCCAGAGAAATGACCCTTCTCCTCAATATGATAGTGATCTTCTATACTGGAAGTAACATTAAGTTCTGGGTGGACCCAAGGTAGATGGTAGCTTTCACAGTAGTTTTCAACTGCTAGCTTCCAGTTAGTATCTAAATTGAGTTTGAATGAAGAACTTTCACCTCCATGATAAAGGGGTTTTTCAAACTCAGACCATCTCGCAATGGCTTTTGAAGCGTAATCAGTAAACTCCTTTGCAGAGTTAGAAATGTTTACAAAGATAACGTCTTGCCAGACTGCAGATCGAATTTTAAAGAGACTGAGCTCTTCATTTTTAATAGACTCATGAGTATTTATATCCGTGCCTCCAACCATAGGTGTTGCAAATAAATCACCATCAAGACTGTAACACCAGCTATGATATGGACAGCTTATAACTCCTTTTATGTTTGTTGGTTCATTAATTAAAATCATTCCTCTATGTCGACAAGTATTTTGAAATACATTAATAGCTCCATTGGAGTTACGAACCAACATTAAAGGCATTCCAACAAAATTTAGTGGCTTAATATCGCCCGGATTCGGTATATCGCTGCCAGTCCCAATTGCTGACCAATTATCAAACAAAATTGCTTTTTTTTCTTCGTCAAAGACAGCCTCGCTCACGTAGTGCTCGTTAGGTAGTCCTTTTGCTTTATCAGTTGATGTTAGAACAGAGTCTAAGTTACTAAGAGGAATTGACATGAGGAGAAAGTCGAAGTAAAAAACGCTATGATACTATCTGCATAAAGTAATTATTCTTAATAAAATTACTTAAAAAAATTGAATAGATTTCACTAAAGAGTTTAAAGTTAAGACTTAGAAATAAGGAAATCCCTAAGTATTTTGACGTTCTCCGGAAGTAAATCTTCTTTTTCGCTCATAATGTATATCGCAGATGGAGCTGGTATTGATGTGTCGCCCAGAACAACAAGCTCTCCACTATCAATTTTAGGTTTACACAGACGCTTCCACCCTAAGACTATTCCCATTCCATCAGAAGCAGCTTGAAGGGCAATCATATAATTATTAACATGAGTTCCTGGTGAGATTTTTCCTTTGTATCCAAGAGCATTAAACCAAGAAAACCAGTTAGACCAATTTTTATCCTTAGCTCTAAGGTGAATAAGAGGTGCCTGTGCTAAATCTTCAATAGAAGCGCTTAAAAACTCTTTGGCAAAGCTAGGGCTACATAATGGGACAAGTTCATCTTGAAAAAGAGTGTGTTTTTGATTAGATTCATTTTCAACAAAACCGTAACAAATTTTTAAGTCAACTGCTACTCCTTGAGAGTCAGGGTTGTCAGTTACGTGTTGATTGACAGGAATTTCGGGATGCTGCTTCCAAAATTCAGCTAATCGAGGAGGGAGCCACATAAAAGAAATAGCAGTGGTAGCACTTATAATTACCTCTTTGTCTGTTGCAGAGCGTCTAAGATTTGCAAGAGTTGAAGAGATGGCAGTAAAGCTGCTTTGAAGAACAGCAAATAAAGATTCTCCATGATCGGTTAAATTGTTTCCGTGATGCTTCCTATCGAATAGTGAAAGACCAAGCTCGGTTTCTAAAAACTTAATCTGATGACTTACTGCGCCTGGAGTAACGCCAAGCTCTTCAGCTGCACCCTTAAAGCTTCTATGACGAGCAGCAGTCTCAAAGGTTGCGAGAGAGGTTAAAGGTGGTAATTTATAGTATCTACGAGACATAATTGTTTCCTAAATGTTGAATCAAAGTATACTTACTTTTAGTATAAGTTGTGATTAAAGTGAACCATTTTTGACTATATTAAAGTTAATATTTACAATTTAATAAAATAAAAGGTGACTCAATTCATGCTTTTTTATTTTCTATTTAAGCCTTTGTGGTAGATAATTAGCAATAAATATCTAAAATATTATGAATTTAAAATACAATAATATAATTTTAAGGAAGTATAAATTTTATTTTTAGGCAACCTCAGAATTATTTTCACTTTGGTTTGAATTTTTTAACTACTCATTGCTTCCAATTTAAAGATAATAATGCTAATTAAAAACCAGATTTTATTCAAATTTAAACATTTATTTTTACAATTAAATACCACAAGGAGATTAGTATGTCTTTACCGAGTCAAGCGGAATACGTTATAGCCGGAGCAGGAATTCATGGATTGTCAACCGCATGGAGATTGGCTGAGCGATTAACTGAAAATGGTGAAAGCGTTAACGGTCGAATAGTCATTATTGATAAATCAGATAGAGTGGCAGCTGGAGCAACTGGAATTGCTTGTGGTGTTGTCCGTAATAACTATTTTCAACCTGCAATGCGAAAATTAATGGCGCATTCAGTTAGTATTTGGGAAAGTGATCCAGAGGCTTTTAGTTATCATGCAAACGGTTATATGCAAATTTCATGTGAAAAAATGCGCGAAGATGTTAAGCAAATTCACACTGAGCAAGCTGCAATTGGGTATGAAAGTGTTTTTATTGAAGGTGAGCAAGAGTCGCGTGATTACATGTTAAATATGTTTGATGATTGGCAAGCAGAAGGAATCACTTCGGTTCTTCATGAAAAACCAGGTGGCTATGCCAACAACGTTAAAGCAATGGAAGGTCTTTCTAAAAAGGTATTGGATTTAGGCGTTACTGTTGTTCTTGAAACTGAGATTACAGGTTTTGTTTCTGAAGGCGATGGCCAGAGAGTTACTGCGGTTGAGACAGATAAAGGAACAATTGCATGTGATAACCTAATTATAGGAGCGGGCCCCTGGGTTCGTGATTTTTGGCATATGCTTGGACTCCCGTCTAAAATTGAATTAAAGGATCTTGAGGGTGAAGTTCATAAAGATATTGATATGTGGCGTTTTTGGCAGCTTGAGGAGGGTGTTTTAGAAATCCCACCCGAAACTTTAGTAACCAATGATGGTAAAATTCCACCAGTACTTCATGTAGACACAGATGCTCCGTTGTATTCGACTGTTGACGGATCATTAATTACGGATCAATTATGGGGTATTTATTACAAACCTGATTGGGGTTTTGGTGGAATACAGGGCGGCGCTTCTCCATATACAGTAGATACTCCTGTAGATGATGTTGCTATTGATCCATATGGCCCTGAAAGTAAAGAATTTACTGCAAGTAAAGATTTCCCTGAAATGTGGGTATCTGCTCTTGCGCATTGCCATAAAAGGTTCGAAGGTATGATGCCTCATTACCATAAAGAGCCATCTGGAGGTATTGGTTGCTTTACTCCTGACAGCTTTCCTGTTATTGATACTTATAACGAAAATGTAACAATAATTGCAGACAGTAATCATGGATATAAAATGTTAGGAGTCGGCTGCTTGGTAGCGGAAGAGTTGCTAGGTGAAAAACAAGATCTCCTAGAGCCATTTAGGTTTAGCCGCTTTAAAGCGGGCAAGCTTCATCCAGTTTCTAATAGTCCGTATCCTTGGAGCTAAAAAAGTGAGCAAAACACGCTACTCTGGCTTTAAGGTACTCAAAGAAGCGCTGACTGGTCATAAAGGCTGGGAGCCAACTTGGCGTGATGCTGAGCCGAAAGCTGACGGTTATGATGTTGTCATCGTTGGTGGCGGTGGACACGGTTTAGCGACTGCTTATTATTTAGCAAAAAATCATGGTATTACTAATGTTGCTGTTGTTGAAAAAGGCTGGATAGGTGGTGGTAATGTGGGAAGAAATACGACCATTATCAGGTCAAATTATTTACTACCTGGTAACGAGCCTTTTTACGAATTTTCTCTCAAGCTTTGGGAAAATCTTGAGCAAGATTTAAACTATAACGCTATGGTCTCACAGCGCGGTATTATGAATCTAATTCATTCGGACGCACAACGTGATGCATTTATCAGAAGAGGTAACGGTATGTTATTTGCTGATGCGGGTTGTGAGTTCATAGAGGCAAAAGAAGTAAAAGAAAGATACCCATTTTTAGATATGGACAACCCAAGATTCCCAATTAAAGCTGCTTTATCGCAGCCTCGTGGAGGTACGGTTCGTCATGATGCTGTCGCTTGGGGGTACGCGAGAGGCGCTAGTGACCTTGGAGTGGATATTATTCAAAACTGTGAGGTTACAGGCTTTAATATTGAAAATGGCAAATGTTTGGGCGTTCAAACAACTAAAGGTGAAATTAAGGCTGGAAGGGTTGGTGTCTGTGTTGCAGGTTCATCTGGAAGAGTTATGGCGAAAGCTGGAATTAAACTTCCTATTGAAAGTCATGTTCTTCAAGCTTTTGTAACTGAAGGCCTTAAGCCAGTAATGGACAATGTGATAACTTTTGGTGCTGGACACTTTTATTGCTCACAGTCTGACAAAGGAGGTCTTGTTTTTGGTGGCGATATTGATGGGTATAACACCTATGCTCAACGTGGAAACTTGCCTGTTGTTGAAGATGTATGTTCAGGCGGTATGGCTATTATGCCGATGATAGGGCGTGCTAGATTACTTAGAATGTGGGGAGGGGTTATGGACATGTCAATGGACGGCTCTCCATTTATAGATAGTACTGAAATTGATGAATTATTTTTTAATGGTGGATGGTGTTATGGTGGTTTTAAGGCGACACCTGCTAGTGGATACTGCTACGCACATTTGCTGGCAACGAATTCCTCACATGAAGTAGCAACAGCGTACAAACTTGATCGCTTTAGGCGTGGCGCAATGATTGATGAGAAAGGTGTTGGCGCTCAACCAAATCTGCATTAGGAGGACATAATATGATAATTAATCACCCGTTACTTGGTCCTCGTGATTCTGAAGAATTTGTTTACTTAGGTGCAGCTGACCTTATAAATCGCCCCAGTAATTGGGAGCATGATGCATCCGCTGAAGATTTTTATCAATACCAGTACATTAGAGAAAATGTTGCTGGTGATCATCGTGAGCTCTGGTACCACGAGCAGGGCGATCAGTCTTGGCTAGTTGTCACTAGAAACACTTTATCACATGAGATTATTAATGTTGAGTTAGCTCAAGACGTCTCAAGAGGAATAGGTAGAGGCAAATGAGTCAAATTAATAGAATCAAAGGCGGTTTAGTAAATCAAAAAAAATCTATAAGCTTTACTTTTAATGGTCAAATATTGACTGGTTTTGAAGGTGATACGCTTGCATCAGCCTTACTCGCAAATAACAAAAAATTGGTTGGTCGCTCTTTTAAATACCATCGTCCTCGCGGAATAGTTACTGCCGGCTCTGAGGAGCCAAATGCAATCATGGAGATTGGAAATGGTGCCTATAAAGAGCCAAACACTAAGGCAACTATTACCGAGTTATATAATGGATTAGAGGCAAACAGTCAAAACCATAGAGGTCCATTAGGATTTGATCTTATGGCTATTACAGATTTTTTATCCCCACTTCTTGGTGCCGGTTTTTATTACAAAACATTTATGTGGCCTAAAGCTTTTTGGGAAAAGTTTTATGAGCCTGCAATTCGAAATGCAGCCGGACTAGGAACTCTTTCAACTGAGGCTGATCCTGACACTTACGATAAAGGTTTTCGCTATTGTGATATTTTAATTATTGGTGCTGGTGCAACAGGATTATCTGCTGCCATAACGGCTGCGAGTTCCGGCGCAAAAGTGATTCTTGCTGATGAAGACTTTTTAATGGGCGGAAGATTAAACACTGAGTCCATAAAAATTAATGGCGTTTCTGGAAGCAAATGGGCAAAAGATACAGTTGCTGCTTTGAGCGCAATGGAAAACGTTACCTTGATGTCAGATACAACTATTTTTGGGGTATACGATCATGGCATTTATGGTGCAATCGAAAATAGGGCGTCAGAGGCTAGAGAATATAAAGATAAGCCTCGTCAGGTCAATTGGAGAATTTATGCCAAACGCTCAATTCTTTGTGCGGGCGCAATTGAAAGATCGATAGCATTTGGAAATAATGATCGTCCAGGTGTTATGCTTGCAAGCGCCGTTAGATCATATGCAAATAGATTTGCAGTTGCTACAGGTGATAAAGTTTCAGTCTATACAAATAATGATGATGGTTGGAATACAGCAAGAGACTTGGTTTTAAATAATATAAAAGTCGTTGCTGTAATTGATTCTCGCTCAATTAGTCCCGTACTAAGAGTGCCGGGTGCTGAAATTTTTATGGGTACTGATGTTGAAGATACCTCAGGTAGAAGAGCCCTAAAATCGATAAAACTAACTAATGGAAAGTCAATAGTCACGGATTGCCTAGCTGTTTCAGGTGGATGGAATCCAAACCTTCATTTAACTTGTCATCACCGCGGAATACCAAAGTGGAGCGAAAAGATTGCTTCTTTTATTCCAGATGAATCAAATCCACCTGGAATGTCAGTTGCGGGAAGAGCTAAAGGAACAATGGTTTTGGCTGATGCAATTATTGAAGGGCACAATGAGGGTTTGGCTGTCGCTTCCGATCTTGGCTATAAAGTTGAAGAATTAGATCCTGCTGAAACTCAAACAGTTTCATATAGCGTAACTGCAAACTGGGGGGTTCCAAGTGGAAAAAATCGTGCTTGGGTCGATCTTCAAAACGACGTTACTGCAAAAGATATAAAGCTTGCAAACCAAGAGGGATTTAAATCAGTTGAGCATGTTAAGCGCTATACAACCTTAGGTATGGCTACTGACCAAGGTAAAACTGCTAACGTTCTTGGAATTGGTATTATGGCCGATAATATGGGACAAACCATGGAACAGACTGGAACTACGATATTTAGGCCTCCGTATTCTCCAGTAGCAATTGGGGCATTTGCTGGAAGAAGGCGTGGAATGGAATTTTATCCAACACGATATACTCCAAGCCATAAATGGTCTGTTGAGCAAGGTGCTATTTTTGTAGAGGTTGGAATGTGGTATCGCTCTCAATGGTTCCCATTACCAGGAGAAACTCATTGGCGTGAATCTGTTGACCGTGAGGTAAAACAAACAAGAGCATCGGTTGGTATTTGTGATGTAACAACTCTCGGTAAGATCGATATTAAAGGCGCTGACGTTTCAGAGTTCCTTAACAAAGTCTATGTAAATGCTTTTGCAAAAGTGCCAGTGGGTAAAACTCGTTATGGCCTAATGCTGCGTGAAGATGGAATGGTAATGGATGATGGAACAACCGCAAGACTTTCTGAAAATCATTTTGTAATGACCACAACCACTGCAAATGCTGTTAACGTTTATCGCCATTTACAGTTTTGTCATCAATGCTTATGGCCTGATCTTGATGTACACATGATTTCAGTTACGGAGCAGTTTGCACAGTATGCAGTTGCTGGTCCAAACTCTAGAAAGTTACTTCAAAAAGTTGTAGATTCAAATTGTGATATTTCAAATGAAGCATTCCCTTATATGGCTGCAGGTGAGATTACAGTTTGCGGAGGAATACCTGCAAGACTCTTTAGAATATCATTTTCAGGTGAGTTGGCTTATGAAATTGCTGTTCAAACTCGCTATGGTGATTCACTTATGAGAACTCTAATGGAGGCGGGTGAAGAGTTTAATGTTGTGCCTTATGGTACTGAAGCCTTAGGCGTAATGCGAATTGAAAAAGGTCACGCTGCTGGTCCAGAGCTTAATGGTCAAACTAGCGCCTACGATTTAGGAATGGGTGGAATGATTTCTGGCAAGAAAGACTTTATAGGTTATAAGCTTGGATTGCGTGAAGATCTTCTTCGTGACGATCGCATGCAGATGGTCGGCTTTAAACCAGTTAATACTCAAGACCTTCTTCAGGCTGGCTCACACCTCCTTAACTTAAGAGATAAGCCATCGACTGAAACAGATCAGGGCTGGATTTCATCTTGTATTTATTCACCAATATTAGGTCATTATATTGGCATTGGTTTTATTAAGAGCGGACACAGCCGCAAAGGCGAATTTGTTCGAGCAGTTGATTTAGTGAGAGGCAATGATATTGAAGTTGAAATATGCAGCCCTCACTTTGTTGATCCAGAAGGGGAGCGTTTACGTGTCTGATTATGAATTAGTAGTAGAATCTGCACTTGATGGTGCTGAGCATGAGTTTGAAGGAGTAACTGTCTCAGAAGTGGTTGGCAAGTCATTAGTTATGGTTGCATTACCAAGGTCCAAATTTACAGAGATTGAGTCATCAATGACAAAATCTTGTGGCTTATCGCTTCCTGGTATGGAGCGATCAACTCAATCTAAAGACTCGTCTATAACGCTTTGGCGTTTACAAAAAAATCAAGTTCTAGCCTATTTTTCTTATGAAGGGAATGATGCGGAAGTAAATATTGCAAACAGATTAAATGCTCCTGCCTACTATACTGATCAATCTGATACATGGGCGATGATTAGGGTTAATGGCCCAAGAAGCAGAGATGTTTTGGAGAGAATTTGTCCAATCGATCTAAGTAAAAACGTATTTTCTGTTGGCAATGTCTCTAGGACTATTATGGAGCATATAGGGACCATAATTTATAGAGATGATGACGATTCTTATGTCCTTCTAACAATGCGATCTTTCGGAGTCTCAATGCTGCATGCTATTGAAGTATCAGCGAAGAATGTTTTGTAATTAAATTTAGTTATATTGTTTAATTTCTAGCCTTTCTCGTAGTGAGTCATGTAATTAACGCTAACATCATCACCTAGTTTGTATTTCTTAGTGAGTGGGTTGTAAGTCATACCAATAATCGAGTTAATCGATAAATTAAAATTTCTAGCCCATCCATCTATCTCGCTTGGGCGAATAAACTTCTCATAGTTGTGGGTCCCTTTCGGCAGAAGATTCAATACATATTCAGCGCCAACAATGGCAAAAAAGTATGACTTTGGATTCCTATTGATCGTTGAAAAGAAAACTTTTCCTTGAGGCTTGACTAACTTTGAGCAGGCCTTGATCACCAGTGAAGGTTCAGGAACGTGCTCTAACATTTCAAGGCAGGCGATGACATCAAAAGATTCGGTCTCTTTTTCAGCTAAATCTTCAGCTGATATGGATTGGTAATCAACATCCAGGCCAGACTCGAGGAGGTGAAGTTTAGCCACTTCAAGTCCCGCTTCAGCTAGATCAATACCAACCACAGTTGCACCTTCAAGCGCTAGAGACTCACTCAGTATTCCGCCGCCACACCCCACATCAAGAATGCGTTTGCCTTCGAGAGTACCTCCGCACTGCTCTTTGATATAGTTAAGGCGAAGCGGATTAATATCATGAAGCGGTTTAAACTCTGAATTTCTGTCCCACCAGCGCGCTGCTAGGACTGCAAATTTATTTACCTCTTCGTGGTCAACGTTTGAGTTCATAGTGTCTTTATAAAGTCGAGTACTTCTTCAGCATGACCATCTACCTTGACTTTATCCCACTGCTTGAGAATGTCTCCGTCCGGGCTAATAACGAAAGTCGATCTGACGATACCGATGTGCTCTTTACCATACATTTTTTTAAGCTTTAAAACATCAAACTGCTTACACAAAGACTCGTCCTCGTCTGAGATTAGGTCGATTGTGTAGTTGAACTTGTTGATGAATTTTTCGTGCGATGCAATGGAGTCTCTAGAGACGCCATAGATCACTGAATTATTTGCAGCAAAGTCACCATTAAGCCTAGAAAAGTCGTTGCCTTCAATGGTGCATCCAGGGGTGTCATCTTTTGGATAAAAGTAGAGAACAATGTTTCTTCCCTGGTTGTCAGGAATGTCAATTTTTAGATTACTTGTGGCGACACATGTAGTGGGGTTTATTTTATTCATATACGATATAATCTCATGGCTTTAATTTTAAAGCAGTCATTTTATCATTGATATGCAAAACATCCGAAATTTTTCTATCATTGCGCATATAGATCATGGAAAGTCAACAATTGCTGATCGTTTTATCCAGCATTGCGGTGGCCTAAGTGATCGTGAGATGTCGTCACAAGTTCTTGACTCTATGGATATTGAGAAAGAGAGAGGAATTACGATCAAATCACAAAGTGTTTCTTTGCAATACAATGCAAAAGATGGCCAAACATATCAATTTAATTTAATTGACACGCCAGGACACGTTGATTTTTCATATGAAGTTTCTAGATCTCTTTCTGCTTGTGAGGGAGCACTGTTAATTGTTGACGCTTCTCAAGGTGTTGAAGCTCAAACAGTCGCTAATTGTTATACTGCTTTAGATCAAGGTCTTGAGGTAGTTGCGGTTCTTAACAAAATTGATCTGCCTGCTGCTGAGCCAGAAAGAGTTGTGGATGAGATAGAAGATGTGATTGGTGTTGAGGCTCATGATGCGGTCCATGCAAGCGCTAAATCGGGCATTGGAATTGAGGAAATTCTTGAGCAGATTGTTGAAAAAATTCCTGCCCCAGAAGGCAATATAGATGCGCCAATTAAAGCGCTCATAATTGATTCATGGTTTGACAATTATTTAGGCGTTGTTTCTTTAATCAGAGTCATTGATGGAGAAATTAAAGCTAAAACAAAGATTAAAATATTCTCCAATAAAAACGAACACTTAGTTGATGAAGTTGGAATTTTTACGCCTAAAAGAACTAAGACCGATAGCTTAAAGGCTGGAGAGGTTGGTTACTTAATTGCCAGTATCAAAAATATTGATGGAGCTCCAGTTGGTGACACCATAACTAGTAGTAAAAATCCAGTTGATCAGCCTTTGGATGGTTTTAAGCCTGTTCAGCCAAGAGTTTTTGCAGGGCTTTTCCCTACATCCGGTGAAGACTACGAGAAATTTAGAGATGCACTAGCTAAGCTCCGCTTAAATGATGCGGCTTTACAATATGAGCCCGAAAACTCTGATGCTCTTGGGTTTGGCTTTAGGATTGGCTTTTTAGGTCTTCTTCATATGGAGATTGTTCAGGAGCGTCTTGAGCGTGAATATGATTTAGACTTAATAACGACTGCACCAACGGTAATCTATGAAATTCTTGATACTAAAGGCAACGTAACAAAAATTGATAGCCCTTCAAAACTTCCTCCAGTTCAGACTATAGCTGAATTTAGAGAGCCAATTATTACTGCAAATATTTTAGTAACTAGTGAGTATGTTGGGCCAGTAATAAGCCTTTGTGTTGAAAAGAGAGGTGTTCAAAAAAATATAAACTATATGGGCAGGCAAGTCTCTATTGTTTATGAACTCCCATTAAATGAAGTGGTTTTAGATTTCTTTGATAAACTTAAATCTGCGTCAAGAGGTTTTGCCTCTATGGACTATCATTTTGAGCGTTATCAGACTGCTGATTTAATACGCTTAGATATATTAATCAATAATGAGAGTGTTGACGCTTTGGCTTTGATTATCCATCGTGATAACTCTACTTATAAAGGCCGAGAAATTGCTGAAAAAATGAAGGAACTCATACCTAGACAGATGTTTGACGTTGCAATCCAGGCATGCATTGGTGTTAAGATTATCTCAAGAACAAATGTTAAGGCACTTAGAAAGAACGTTACGGCAAAGTGTTATGGTGGTGATATTACTCGGAAAAAGAAATTACTTGAAAAGCAGAAGAAAGGTAAAAAGAGGATGCGTTCAATTGGGAGAGTAGACATTCCTCAAGAGGCCTTTCTAGCTGTGCTTCACATTGATTAAAGATTTTTTATCTTAAGAGTTTTTCAAGATCAGTAAACCAATCAGTGTGATCCCCTAAACAAACTAAGGTAGGCTCTATTTCAGGTGAATCCATTGTGCTTCCAATTGGCACCATCATTGCGCCTCTTCCAGATGAAAATCTTGGAACTCGAGAGCCACAATTTTTACAAAATGAATTTCCAAAAGTATTGGGTGGGTCCATTAGATATTCATTTACATTATCTTCGCCAGAGGCCCAAAAGAAGTTTTCAGAGCGTACAAATAGATTCGAAGCAAAGGCCGTTCCAGTTACTTTTCGGCAGCGGGAACATTGACACATTCCAAAAAATTCATATGGCCCAGTCATTTCCCAGGCTACCTTCCCGCATAAGCATTTCCCATTTAATTTATTATAAATTTTCATAATTCTATTTTATATTTAAGCGATCTCTAAAAAAAATTTGGTACCATAATAAGATAAAACCAATATGGCAAAAGCAGTTTGAGTTGACACGGTTACAAGCTTTCCTCTCCAGCCAAAAACCTTATGCCCAAACAAAATCCCAGCAAAACCAATCCAGGCAATGACTGAAAGGATGGTTTTAAAGGTAAGTTTTTGTGTAAAAAAATCATCGATATAGTAGTAACCAGAGATCAATGACAATGTAAGAAGCAACAGCCCCATCTTTAGCGTTTGATAAAGGAACGCTTCCATAGTTTGAAGTGCTGGAAGCTTATCGACAAAAGTATTAAAGTTGTGTTCATGTAAAAAACGCTCTTGGATGCTTAGCAGGACAGATTGAGCAACCGCAATGGTAAGAAGAGCATATGCACCAATTGACAGAAAAGCATGAGCTGCTATTGACATAGAAATAAGCTTACCTTGGGTTCCTGGAAATAAAAAAGCAGTAATGACTGCAATTGCACTTAGAGGGTATACAAGGATTCCTAAAGAGTGAATAGGCTTACTGAAAGAGGTTAGAAATAAAAGCGTAGCTACAACCCATGCTACAAATGAAATGCTCACAGTTAATCCAAAAAATACACCATCATGCTGCCACAACTCAAAAAGAATAAAGCCATGCGAAGAGCAAGCTATTAGAAGCATTAAATTAACAATTGTTCTATGTTGATTTGTTACTGAATCTAGAACAAAGTATCTGGTTAGTAAAAGCCCAGAAAGTAGATAAGTGATAAATGGTAGAGTGTGAAGTAAAGGCATCTCTAGCTTTGTCTTTGCAAAAGATTATATAATACGATATTTCACCCAAGTAGAACATAATGTTTGATAATTTAACGGAACGACTGTCCAATAGCTTTAAAGCCATTCAAGGTAAAAATAAGCTGTCCGATGAAAACATTAAAGAGGCCATAAGAGAAGTCAGAAGATCTCTCCTGGAAGCTGACGTTGCACTTGATGTAATAAAGTTTTTTATAGAGCGAGTTCAAACTAAAGCAATTGGACTTAAAGTAGGTGAGGGGCTGAATCCATCACAAGCCTTTATTAAGCTAGTTGAAGCTGAGTTAACAGAGGTAATAGGTGGTCAGAACGAATCTCTAAACCTATCAACTCAGCCACCAGCAGTTGTAATGGTAGCAGGCCTTCAGGGCTCAGGAAAGACTACCTCGATTGCCAAGTTAGCTCGTTATTTAAAAGAAGAGCAAAAAAAGAAAGTTCTTGTGGTCAGTGCAGATGTTTATAGGCCTGCTGCTATCGAGCAGCTTAAAATTCTTGCCGAGCAGATAGGTGTTGATTTTTTTCCTTCAACTGTCGATGAGAAGCCAGAAAAAATAGTTTCAGATGCAAAAAAACAAGCTCAATCTCAGTTTCATGATGTTCTTCTGGTTGATACTGCTGGAAGGCTTCACGTTGATGAGCAAATGATGTCTGAAATCCAAATTCTTCAAAAGCAAGTTAATCCAATAGAAACGTTGTTTGTTGTTGACTCAATGACAGGGCAAGACGCTGCGCATACTGCAAAAACATTCTCAGATATGCTTCCACTTACAGGAATCATACTAACAAAGACCGATGGTGATGCTAGAGGTGGTGCTGCTCTATCTGTAAAACATATAACTGGAAAGCCGATTAAATTTATGGGTGTTGGTGAAAAGACTGACGCATTAGAGCCATTCTATCCAGACAGACTTGTTTCTCGTATTCTTGGTATGGGTGATGTTCTTTCGCTAGTTGAAGAGATTTCAAAAAAAGTTGATCATAAAAAAGCTCAGAAGAATGTCCAAAAAATGGCGAAAGGCAGATTCGATCTTGACGATATGAGAGATCAGTTAATGCAAATGCAACAAATGGGCGGAATGGCCGCTTTAATGGACAAAATGCCTGGAATGGGGCAGATACCTCAAAGTGTTAAAAATCAAGTTATTGGGGATACTGAAAGCAGCCGAATGGTTGCAATTATTAACTCAATGACTCCAAAAGAAAGAAACCATGTTAATTTAATCAAGGGCTCTCGTAAAAAAAGGATTGCTGATGGGTCTGGTACAGATGTTCAGCAAGTAAATAAATTGTTAAAGCAATTTGAAAAGATGCAAAAAACAATGAAGAAGATGAAGGGCGGTAAAATGAAAAAAATGATGCAGCAAATGGGTGACATGCAAGGCGAAGGTGGAATGCCTGATTTTTCAAAGATGTCTGGACTCGGCAATAAAAAATTTCCATTCTAAGTAAATTACTTGTTTTTGCTTGATGACTATTGCAGTTTATTGTTTTTGATATAAAATCCGAGCTTTTATTATTACCAATTTAATTGAAATGAAATTTAATCTGAAACTTCTAGCCATAGTTTTGTTTGGCTATATCTTTCTTCAGCCTTCATTATCTTTTGGCGATGATTCCGTTGAAACTATTCAGCTTTCATTAGCAATTACTTCTGCAGATGAGTTAAGTTTAACGTCAGTAAAGCAAGTTGATAAAGGGATTAATGCGTATGAAGCTATAAGTGATTTAGTTACTGTTGGCGTAAAAGATACAAGTTTTGGTCCTCAAATCATGTCTTTAGCTGGGGTTGAAGCAGTTGGAAATACTTATTGGGCATTGTACGTTAATGGCTTAATGTCAATGGTTGGAGCGCAAGATGTTATACTTTTAGAGAATACATTTATTCGCTTGAATATGGAAGCATTTTAATATATTATTGTTTGAAAAATTTAGGAGAGAAATGATGAGCAATCAAGATCACAAACTTAACTCAAGTTTCAGTTATTTAGTTATTCTAGCAGTGTTAATTTCATTAGGAGTTGCAGGAAGATTGCTACCTCATCCACCTAACTTTACTCCTATGGCTGCAATAGCATTATTTGCAGGATTTATTTTTATAAAAAGGTACATGGCTATCGTTGCTGTTATTGCTACTATGCTGCTTTGTGACTATTTTGCATTTGGTTCACTTTCTGCAAGTTGGTTTGGCTCTAAGTCCATGTTTGTTGTTTATCTAGCCCTGCTATTTCCAATTGTCTTTAAAAACTTCCTACAAAAGAAACTTAGTGTATTAAAAATTGCAGGAGCTGCTTTAGTAAGCTCTATTGTTTTTTTCTTAGCAACTAATTTTGCAGTTTGGGCATTTTCACCAATGTATGCAAAAACTCTTGAAGGTCTAATGCTGTGTTTTACGATGGCAATCCCATTTTTTCAAAATACGGTTGCGGGTAATTTAGTATGGTCAGGTGTTATATTTGGTGCCTACTTTGCCTTACGTAACTTCTCAAACTTAAGAATTTTGAATCAAAAAGACACGTCAATCTTTAGCTAGATTATATTTTTTGCCTTAAAGCCTATCTAATGGCAATCAATAAAAGTGAATTTATAGTTTATGTCTAGGCATCTAAAAGGACTTTTAATGACCGTTTTTGCGGTGATTCTGTTAAGTCCAGATTCTGTTCTTATTCGATTAGTTGAGGAGGCCTCTCCAGAGGTGGACAGCTGGACAGTGCTTTTTTGGCGAGGGCTCTTATATGCCCTAGGGGTTTCTTTATTAGTCTTTCTAAAGTACCGCTTAAAGACTCTTGAAGAATTCAAAAAAATTGGAAGAGGGGGCTTATTAATAGGCTTTTTTTCCGGAATCAGTACAGGAACGTTCGTATTCGCAATTGTTTATACATCAATTGCAAATGCTCTTGTCATTATAAGTACTGGCCCAATAATGATAGCAATTGTCTCTTGGTTTCTACTTAAAGAAAAATCCAGTCTGGTGACCTGGGCTTCTATGATAATTGTTTTTATTGGAATCTACATTGTTATGAGTGGAAGTCTTGGGGGAGAAAATCTTGTTGGTGACTTTTTTGCCTTGATTACAGCAGTAATGATGGGGTTTACTTTTACTTTGACTCGTAAATATAAAGATGTCAATATGGTTCCTGTAAATGCAATTGGAGGGGTAATTGCTGCCCTTATAGCCTATGTAATGGCCAGTAAAATTTCAGTTCCACCCGAGGTGATAAAATACATAATTGCTATGGGGGCAATACTTTCAATTTCATTTAGTTTAATAACAATTGCACCAAGATATATGCCTGCAGCTGAAGTTGGAATGATTATGCCTCTAGAGACAGTGTTGGGAACTTTAATAGCTTGGTATGTTATCCATGAAGAGCCATCAACAAATGCTTTAATTGGTGGAACGATTGTTATTGTGACCTTATTCTGCCACTCTTGGTATAGCACTAAGCTGGCAAGAGGCCAGCTAACCTGATCTCCAATAATCTTACTAACAAAAACTTTCGCAAGCTTTAAATATGAATAATCATTTAAAAGGACTACTAATTGCTTTTTTTGGAGTTTTGATGCTGACTCCAGATCCAGTATTAGTAAGGCTTGCAGATGCGGACACCTTTACCATTCTTTTTTGGCGTGGGATATTCTATGCACTTGGCGTATTGGCCATTTTGTTTGCTACTTATCGTAAAAACACATTTAAGGAGCTAAAAAATATAGGTAGGCCTGGAATCTGGATTGGCATCCTTTCAGGGATTGGTGGCGTTACATTCATTGCTGCAATTCAATACACTTCAATTGCTAAAGTATTAGTTATTATTAGTACAGCACCAATGGTTGTTGCAATTATTTCATGGGCCATAATAAACGAAAAGCCTAAGCTTTATACGTGGATTTCAATGCTAATTATTGTTACTGGTATTTACATAGTAATGAAAGGAGATACAGGGACTCTCAACGTTATGGGGAGTTCGTTGGCAGTTATATCAATAATTGCTGGCGGTTATTCATTTGCACTAACGCGAAAATACAGTAACGTGAATATGGTTCCAGCTATGATAGTTAATGCGCTCGTTGTTTCTTGTGTTGGACTAGCCTTTTCAAGTTCCTTTTATTTGCCACTTGATTCACTAATTTATGTCATTGCAGGCGGAATACTGCTTGCGATTGCCTTTAGCCTAATTACAATTGCGCCAAGATTCATACCTGCATCAGAGGTGGCTATGTTTATGCCTTTAGGAACGATTTTTGGAATAATAAGTGCGTGGCTAGTGATTAATGAGCAGCCTTCCAGTAGTTCAATTTTAGGTGGGTCTATAGTTGTTATTACTTTATTTTTTCATGCATGGTATAGCTCTAAGCTGCAAACAAAATGATAATATTAGGCACAAATAAAGCATTGAGGGCTGACATTCTTATGCTCATAGCTGCAGCCATTTGGGGTTTTGCATTTGTCGCGCAGAAAGATGCAGCAGAGACAATGGATCCATTTTTCTTTAATGCAGCAAGGTTTTTTATTGGGGCCACAGTATTAACTCCATTAGTCTGGTATCTATCTAAAAGAAACACAACGTCAATTAAAACAGAGGTTTCAACTAAAAAATTACTCTTTGCTGGAACTGTCGCTGGATTATTTTTATTTACTGCTTCAAGTTTTCAGCAAGTTGGTATTGAATTCACAACGGCTGGAAAAGCGGGCTTTATAACTGGCTTGTATATCTTTTTTGTCCCATTAATTGGAATTTTCTTAGGCCAAAAAACTAACTCTGGAACTTGGCTTGGAGGGTTTCTTGCAGTTATTGGGCTATACCTTTTGAGTATCAATGAAGACTTTAGTATTGAGAAGGGTGATTTGTATCAACTTGTTTGTGCCGTATTTTTTGCAGCTCATATTTTGGTATTAGGCTATGTTGCTAAAAGAATGGATCCTTTAAAGCTATCACTTATTCAATATATTGTTTCTGGATTTTTAAGTCTTATTATTGCAATTGCTATAAAGGAAAACATTGAATGGGACGCTATTATTATTACAGCGATTCCACTTCTCTATGCCGGCGTTATGTCAATAGGCATTGGATATACGCTTCAAGTCGTTGCCCAGCAACACGCTAAATCTTCCCATGCAGCAATAATTTTGGGCCTAGAGGGTGCATTTGCTGTCCTTGGCGGATGGCTTATTCTTGATGAAACTCTTACAACAAGAGGTTTTATTGGTTGCGTGTTGATGTTAATAGGAATGCTTTTATCGCAACTACTCCCAAGTCTAAGTTTAAAAAAAGCAAGTTGAGCACTTTTCAATTCTACTGGTATGATTGTTTACAGTAATAATATAGGCTTAACTTAAATATAATGAATATTATTGAGCTTCAAAATATCACAGTATTTCAAGAAAGCAACAAAGTATTTGATGACTTCTCTTTAACCATTGATGAGAGTCAAAGTACAGTCATCTTGGGGCCAAACGGCTCTGGTAAAACCACTCTTCTAAAGTTACTAAATCGTGAGCTCTATATTGTTGAGAGTGAGGGTAGCAGTATTAAAATATTTGATAAAGAGAGGTGGAATGTTCAGGAGCTAAGGTCAAATCTTGGCGTTGTTTCTCCGCACCTTCAAAACAATTACTCTGATAGTGCTGTTGGGTTTCACGTTGCCCTATCTGGTTTTTATTCTAGTGATGGAATATGGAGGCATCAAAAGTTTGATACTGAGAAGTTAGAGCGTGCAAATGAAGTCATGGAGCTTCTCTCAATATCAGGCTTGAAAGATCGAGAATACTCATCCATGTCGACTGGCGAGCAGCGAAAATTTCTTCTTGCAAGGTCTCTCGTTAATGACCCAGCAGTATTGGTTTTTGATGAGCCAACGAGTGGGCTTGATATAAGTACTTGTTTTCAGTACCTTGAAATTATGAGAGAGCTTATGAGTATGGGCAAGAAGGTAATATTAGTAACGCATCACGTGCATGAGATTCCGCCAGAAATATCAAGAGTTATTTTATTAAAGGGTGGAAGGGTAGTAATGGATGGCAATAAAGATGAAATTTTAACGAATAGTAACCTTACTAATCTTTTTGATTGGCCAATTAAAGTTGTAAAAGAAAATGGCTATTATCAGGCGCTACCTGGATAATTATTTCTTATCTGTGCGATAAAGCGCGGACATGGCATGAGCCTGAAGGCCTTCACCATAGGCCAGTGTAGCTGCAGTTTCACCTAAATTTATAGCGCCTTCTTTTGATGCCATTATTATACTAGAGCGTTTTTGAAAATCATAAACACCTAGAGGTGATGAGAATCTTGCGGTGCTGGAGGTTGGCAGGACATGGTTCGGCCCAGCGCAATAATCACCCAAAGCTTCAGAAGAGTATTTACCCATAAAAATTGCTCCAGCATTGTTAATATCACCAAGAATAGATTCTGGATTTTCAACGGAAAGCTCAAGATGTTCCGGGGCAATTTTATTGGATATTTTAATTGCTTCATCTATGTCTTTTGTCAGAATTAGTGCGCCTCTGTTTTTAAGCGCTGTTCGAATAATATGCTCTCTTTCCATCGAAGGAAGAAGCCTTTGAATACTACTTCTAACCTTCTCAATAAAGCCTTCATCAGGGCAAAGTAGAATGGATTGAGCTTCTTCATCGTGCTCTGCCTGAGAAAATAAGTCCATTGCAATCCAGTCAGGGTTTGTCGAGCCATCACAAATGATAAGTATCTCAGAGGGCCCAGCTATCATATCGATACCAACCTGCCCAAATACTTGTTTTTTTGCAGTAGCAACATAAACATTACCAGGCCCAACTATCTTGTCAACTTTTGGAATGGTTTCAGTTCCATAGGCAAGTGCTGCAATTGCTTGAGCTCCGCCAATAGTAATAACCATGTCGACATCCGCAATATGGGCTGCTGCTAATACCAGTTCATTGACAACTCCTTTTGGTGTGGGGACAACCATAATTAACTCATTCACACCCGCTACTTTTGCAGGAATGCTATTCATAAGTACAGAGGATGGGTAGGCTGCCTTGCCTCCCGGGACGTACAAACCGACGCGATCTAAAGGGCTAACTTTTTGCCCTAATACTGTGCCATCATCTTCAGTGTAATTCCATGACTCTTGTTTCTGTTTTAGGTGGTAAGACTCAATTCTTTGAGCGGCAACAGTAAGTGCATCCTTTTGTTTTAGGCTTAAGTTATCGAAGGATTTTTTAAGGCTTTCTTTTGTGATTGTTAGCTCTGATATTGATTTTGCATCTAGTGAATCAAACTCTGAAGTAAACCTTAATACAGAGCTATCGCCTTTATTTTTAACTTCCTTAATAATTTTTCTGACAGTGTTGTTAATCTCTTCATCAGAATTGGCTTCCCAAGCGATTAGTGAGGAAAGTTGGGCATCAAAATCCTCATTTTTTGAAGACAATAAGCTGATCATAAGTTTTTTTCTATGCTTTGAATCCAGTCATTAATTTGACTATGTTTGGTGTTGAAGGCTGCTGAGTTTACAATAAGCCTTGAGCTAATATCACAAATTAATTCTAGAGGGATTAAGTTGTTAGCTTTCAAAGTATTGCCCGTATCAACTAGATCCACAATGCAATCTGAAAGACCAACTATTGGTGCAAGCTCCATAGCCCCAGAAAGTTTGATGACTTCTACTTGCTGACCTTTTCTAAAGAAATGTTCTTTGGCTGACTTGACATATTTTGTTGCTACTTTCAAGGTACTTTTATTTAAGTTTTGGTTTTCCTTTGAAGCAACCATAAGGCGGCATTTAGAGATTCCAAGGTCAAGTAATTCAAAAATACCATTAGCTCCATGCTCTATCAGGACATCTTTACCTGCAATTCCAAGATCTGCAGCACCATGCTGGACAAATACAGGAACGTCGCTTGCCCTTATAACTATAACTTTAACATCTTGAAGGTTGGTATCTAAAATGAGTTTTCTACTTTCAAGTTCTTTTTTAGATACAGATAGGCCTGCTTTCTCTAAAAGAGGGAGTGTTTGGTCTAATATTCGACCTTTAGAAAGTGCGATCGTTAACATTTCAGTATATCAATAATTAGTTTAGTGCTGAACGCGCTCTATGTCTGCTCCCAGCATTTTAAATTTTTCTTCAATCATCTCGTAGCCACGGTCAAGATGATAGACGCGCTCAATTGTTGTTGATCCCTGTGCAGCGAGTCCAGCTAGTACTAGACTAGCAGAAGCCCTAAGATCTGTCGCCATAAGATTGGCTCCAGTTAGTAATTTTACTCCTTTACACACAACAGTGTTTCCCTCAAGCTTAAGATTTGCTCCCATACGGCTGAGTTCAGGAACATGCATAAAACGGTTTTCAAAAATAGTTTCTGTAATAGTACTGCTTCCTTCAGCAATAGAGTTCAGTGCCATAAATTGGGCCTGCATATCCGTTGGAAAGTTCGGGTAAGCACTAGTTCGAATATCAACGGGTTGAGGTCTTTTCCCTTTCATATCAAGTTTAATTGAGTTTTGATTTGTCTGAATGTCTGCACCAGTTTCAATTAGTTTACCAATAACTGAGCGCATGGAGTCAGGCTCAATGTTGTTCACAATAATTCTTCCTCCAGTTATTGCGGCTGCAACTAAGTAGGTTCCTGCTTCAATTCGATCAGGGCAAATAGAGTAATCAACACCACTGAGATGATCAACCCCTTGAATTACAATAGTAGAGGTATTTTCACCTGTAATTTTAGCGCCCATTTTATTTAGGCATTTTATTAAATCAGTTACCTCTGGCTCCTGTGCAGCATTGTTAATAGTAGACGTTCCTTTAGCAAGAGTTGCTGCCATTATTATATTTTCAGTTGCCGTTACAGAGATCATATCAAAATTAATTTGCGCTCCAATAAGTTCGTTAGTGCTCGCATAAATATATCCATTTTTAACTTCAATTTTAGCGCCCATTTTTTCAAGTGCACTAAGATGTAAATTTACTGGACGCGTTCCAATAGCGCAGCCACCAGGAAGTGAGATTTTGGCTTTTTTATATTTTGCTAGCATTGGGCCTAAAGTTAAGATCGATGCCCTCATTGTTTTGACTAGTTCATATTCTGCTGTAAGGTTTGTAAGGTCTGATGAATCAATTGAAATTGAGCTGTCTTCCTCTAAGACAAAGTTAGAGCCCATATCCATTAATAGTCTAAGCGTAGTAGAGACATCACTCAATTGAGGGGTATTGGATAGCTTTAATGGGCCATCAGCAAGGATTGAGGCAAAAAAGATAGGTAGTGTGGCATTTTTAGAGCCTGAAGTTTTTATGGTGCCGTTGAGGGGAGATCCACCATTGATTACTAATTTATACATTTATCAAGATCTATTAAGCATCTTTTGAATCAGTTTTTCTATTCCCTGACGCTTGATCTTAGAGTCATAGCCAATTTTTTCAATACCTACAATACTGATGGTTTGATAATCTAAATCATAGATTTTCCAGCGATTGCTTCGTCTTAATTTAAGGGTTACAGTAGTAT
>JACNFO010000041.1:12263-20262 GCA_014384565.1 Candidatus Pseudothioglobus aerophilus | reverse complement strand
ATTAAGCTAAATGAAGCTAATGAGGCTAAGTTATTGTTATTAGATATGGTTAAACAATATCCTAGCCACTCTTTGATTAACAAAGCAAACCAATTACTTTTAGACCTTTAAGTTAGTGGAAATATTAGAAATACAAAAAGTAGATTTAACTTCTTTTTGTTATCTCAATAAAGGCCGCTATCCTTTTTTACTTGAAAGCGTTAACCACAATGAAAACAACAGATACTCAATATTATTTGCATTCCCTGGTGACAATATTGTTCTTAAGAACTTTTCTGACTTTGATTTTTTAAAAGAACTTCAAGATAAAAGTAAATCAACTATATTAGATTCCGAACTCCCCTTTATTGGAGGGTGGTTTGTTTATCTCTCATATGAGCTGATAGGCCAGATTGAGTCAACTTTAGCCTCTAAATTACATAAATCAACACTACCAATAGCTTATGCTGTTCAAGTGCCATCAGCAATAATTGTAGACCACAAACTAGACAAAACTTTCATTATTGATCAAGATAATAACCAATCCCGTATTAATTCAATACTATCTGATATTAAGCTCCTCAATAAAACTCCAACACAAAGAATCAAAGGTAGTCAATCTGAAGAGGTTGAAAATAAATTTATTGATGGCGTTAAAAGTAGCTTAGATTATATTGTTGCAGGTGATGTCTTTCAGGTCAACCTGTCAAGAAAATGGCAATACCGACTAACAGAAACTACAGATTCAGCAATAATCTATAATGCTCTAAAAAAGGCTAATCCAGCGCCTTTTTCTGCTCTCATTCAATATGAAAATTTCAGCATAATCTCCTCCTCTCCAGAGAGACTTTTTAGTGTGAATGACAAAACTTTAGAAACAAGGCCTATTGCAGGAACTCATCCCAGGGGAAAGGGTGATTTAGATAAAACTCAAAAAAATAATCTAATAAACCATCCTAAAGAAATTGCTGAACACGTAATGCTTCTCGATTTAGAGAGAAATGACATGGGAAGGGTGTGTGAGTATGGCAGCGTTTTTGTTAACGAAATCATGACTCTAGAGACCTATCCATTTGTTCATCATATTGTCTCTAATATAAAAGGAAAACTTCGTGATAATGTGGGTATTAAAGGAATTGTTAGGGCACTATTTCCAGGAGGAACTATTACAGGGTGTCCAAAGGTACGCTGCATGGAGATCATTAATGAACTAGAGCAGATGCCGAGAGAGGCCTATACGGGATCAGTTGGGTATATAAGCCAAAACGGCAAGATGGATTTCAATATCCTTATTCGCAGCTTCATTCACGAAGGAGATGCTTTAAGTTTTAGGGCAGGAGCTGGAATAGTTTATGACTCGATACCTAAAAAAGAATTAGCTGAAACAAGACACAAGGCAGCAGGGCTTTTAAAGGTTTTTGAGAATTAGAAAATTAAGGCTTAAACTTTGACGTCATTGGGTACCTTCTTTCTTTACCAAATGCATTGCCACTTATCTTAGGTCCAGGGGCAGATTGACGCCTTTTATATTCATTTCTAAGGATCATTGAAGTGACCTTATTAACCACCTCAAGGCTATGCCCTTGCTCGGCAATTTGAGCTACAGAATGCTTTAACTCAACAAATCTTTTTAAAATATCATCTAAAACGTCATAAGAAGGCAGCGTATCTTGATCTTCTTGATTTGGCGCAAGCTCAGCCGAAGGAGGTCTTGTTATAACGCGCTCAGGAATAACTGGAGAAATTGTGTTTCTATATCTAGAAAGCCTGTACACCATTGTTTTGGGAATATCTTTAAGTGGAGCAAAGCCGCCGCACATATCGCCATATAAGGTGGCATAACCAACTGCCATCTCTGATTTATTCCCAGTTGCAAGCACAATTTTATGATATTTGTTTGAAAGCGCCATTAGAAGAGTTCCTCGAACACGAGCTTGAATATTTTCTTCAGTCGAATCTGGAGAAGTATTTTCAAAAAAATCATTAAGAGAAAAATTAAAAGAATCGACCATCGAGTGAATATCAATATTTGAGAACTGAACCCCCTGGGCTTGCGCCTGAAGTTCAGAGTCCTGAAGACTCATATCAGAAGTAAATTGGTAGGGCATCATCACAGCATGAACATTCTCAGGACCAATAGCATCAGCTGCAACAGCAAGAGTTAAGGCTGAATCAATGCCACCCGAGAGTCCAATTAAAGCCCCTTCAAAGGAGTTTTTTTGAATATAATCCCTCGTTGCTAAAACAAGTGCAGAGTATATTGACTCCTCTTCACTTAAAACTGAAGGTAAATAATTAGCGCTGTTATGAAGTAACGACATCTCTTTAAAAGCTGGCAGCTGAAGAGTAAGCTCTCCAAGACTACTTATAACAAAAGAGTTACCGTCAAAAACA
Source organism: Candidatus Pseudothioglobus aerophilus (assembly GCA_014384565.1). Classification (GTDB taxonomy): domain Bacteria; phylum Pseudomonadota; class Gammaproteobacteria; order PS1; family Pseudothioglobaceae; genus Pseudothioglobus; species Pseudothioglobus aerophilus. The sequence goes on along the minus strand of JACNFO010000041.1, from coordinate 17,889 downwards.
ACCTCGTCTTGTCCTCCAACCATGTTAACGTAGATAAATGAAAGATCAAATTTCAGCGCATAATGTTTGCAAATGTCAATACGCTCATTTTGTTTATTTAATTGAAAGGGTGATGCATTTAGGGAAACCACTACATCAACACTAGATTGACATAGCCTATCAATTGGACCATCAATCCATTGATCTTCACAAATTAAAACGCCAACTTTAGTTTGCTGACATTCAAATACAAATGACTCGTCACCAGGTGCAAAGTAGCGTTTTTCGTCAAAAACGCCATAGTTTGGTAACTCTTGCTTGTTGTAAACATGAATGACTCGATTACTTTGAATGCAAAAAGCACTATTAAAAAGGGAATCATTTGATTGGCTTGGCGCACCAAATAAAATAGTTATAGCTGAAGGAACTAAATTACATAAACTATTAATTTCTTCGTTAACTTGATTAATAAATCCATCCCTAAACAAAAGATCTTCTGGAGGGTAGCCAGTAATAGCTAACTCTGGAAAAACAATTAAATGTGCTCCAATTTCATGAGCCTCATTAATCAAATCTAACATTCTTAAGGCGTTTGCCTTAATATCTCCAACAATGGGGTTAAATTGAGCGATTTGGATTTTTATTGACTCAGATTCAGAAAATATCTTATTAAGCTGTTCCTGCCAAAATATAGCCTTCAAATTATTTCCAGTATTTATTGCATGTTCATACTTAGTGTTTGCAACCACTTCAGATGGATCTAATTCAAGAATATTAGCAAATAACCAGGCATGTGTCTCACTAAGAGCAGCCTTACCAGAGCTATATTTACTAAGATTGGATTGATTTATATCGTATTCCTTTGCAATTTTATAATCAGAAAAGCCAGTTTTCTCCCGCACAAGAGCAAGGTATTCAGTTGTTTTTTTATTCACCATGATTCGTTAGTTAAGCTATATATTAGTTATTTTATACCACTACAGTTATAAAATAACTATAGTTCATAAATAAAGATATAAAAAACAAATGTATTTATTAACTAAAATGTAGTTAAACTACTGTTTTATATACATAAATTATGAGTTATAAATTTACTACTTTGGCGTTACAATTATTGATTAAGAACCAATTTTATTAAATAATAAACCCTAAGATGGTCTATAAAAGTTGAATTAAATTCACTAATTTTTTAATAATATTTCTATTTGTTTTTGAATAGAATTTTTTGAAATATCGCTATATGATTAGCCTTAGAGACGTAAATTGATTTTAAAAATAACTAGCATTGTGTTGCTTAGTAATGATAAAATTCTTTAATCCTCACGCAATTGTGATGGATTGTTATACTTTGAAACTCATTAAGGAGATATATATGAAACAATTACTAAAATTGACTGCTGCTTCGTTGTTAGTTGTTGGTGCACTTGGTGTACAAGCTTCTACATTAAGCGACGTTCAAGCTAAAGGCCACGTTTCTTGTGGCGTATCTAAAGGTCTTGCGGGATTCTCTTCAGCTGACTCTTCAGGTACTTGGACAGGTGTTGACGTTGATGTTTGTCGTGCTGTTGCTGCTGCAACACTTGGCGATGCAACTAAAGTTAAATTTGTACCACTAACTGCTAAAGAAAGATTCACTGCACTTCAGTCTGGTGAGATCGACATGTTGTCTAGAAACACTACTTGGACAATTACTCGTGATGCTTCACTAGGTCTTAACTTTGCTGGTGTTAACTACTATGATGGACAAGGCTTTATGGTTAAGTCTTCACTAGGCGTTTCTAGTGCTATGGAATTAAGTGGAGCTGCAATTTGTATTCAAGCAGGTACAACTACTGAATTAAACTTAGCTGACTGGGGTAAAGCAAACGGTATCGATTACAACTCTGTTGTTTCAGACACGAATGCACAAACTCTAACTAACTACGACTCTGGTCGTTGTGACGTTCTAACAACTGACGCATCTGGATTATATTCAATGCGTGCTGGTGCGAATGATCCTTCTGAGCACGTTGTACTTCCAGAAATCATTTCAAAAGAGCCTCTAGGCCCTGTTGTTCGTCAAGGTGACGATCAGTGGTTTAACATCGTAAGATGGTCTCTTAATGCTATGATCACTGCTGAAGAGATCGGTGTTACTAGTGCTACTGTTGATATGGTTTCTAATAACCCTGAGCGTGAGCGCTTAATGGGTCGTTCTGGAAGCACTCATGAGTACGTTGGTTTGACTCCAGACTGGACTTACCAGATCATTAAGCAAGTAGGTAACTACTCTGAAAGCTTTGAGCGCAACATTGGTGTTGATACTCCAATTGGTATTGCTCGTGGTGTTAATGCACTATGGTCACAAGGTGGTATTCTTTACTCACCTCCATTTAGATAAGCAATTATCTAGATAGATCTTAAGCCAGCCTGCTATACTTTAGCAGGCTGGCTTTTTTTTACTTTTTTCTCAACTCTAAGCTCGTTTTTTAGTAAAATTTCTTAATTAATATTTATTGCTCTATATGAAAAAGCTTATTCTCGACTCCCTTGGTAAATCTAAACACAGAGGGTCAAATTTCCGTAATTTACTTTATAACAATGAAGCAAGAGCTTTTTTCTTCCAGGTAATTACATTTGTTTTAGTAGTTGGACTCTTTTATACGGCAATAGGAAACCTCTTTCAAAATATTGAAGCGAGAGGAATACAAACAGGATTTTCTTTTCTCAACAATAGGGCAGGCTTTGATATCTTACCTTTCCTTGGTAATATTGTAGTTGACTACACCCCAGAATCTTCAAATTTAACTGTTTTTTATGTAGGGCTTGTTAACACCCTTGTTGTTGCCTTTATTGGCATAATTCTATCTACACTAATTGGACTGTTAATTGGTATTGCAAGGCTTTCTAATAACTATCTAATTGCAAAGCTTGCAGGAGGCTATATTGAGCTTTTTAGAAATATACCCATTCTTTTACAAATTCTTTTTTGGTACAACTTATTTATTAATGTTTTCCCTCACCCTAAACAAAGCTTGGCATTTTTTGATATTGCATTCCTTAATCAACGAGGCTTATACCTTCCAAAGCCAATTCCCGAGGATGGTTTCATATTTGTCGCCTTAGCATTCATTATTGGAATCATTGCTGCTTATTTTATTAGGAAATTTTTTAAGAAGAAGCATGAGCTTACTGGAACACATACCAGTACCTGGATGTTTACACTTGGTTTAATAGTTGGGCTCCCAGTATTGATTTATTTTTTAATTGGCTCGCCACTTCAATTTGATTATGCAGTTCTAGGGAAGTTTAATCTGTCAGGCGGCATGGCTGTTGTTCCAGAATTCTTAGCTTTAACTTTTGCATTGAGTGTTTACACTGCAACTTATATTGCTGAAGCAATAAGATCCGGAATAGAGGCAGTTGACAAAGGCCAAAAAGAGGCTGCTGCTGCAATAGGCTTGTCGCCAGTTCAGTCTCTTAAGCTAATTGTTTTGCCACAGGCATTGAGAGTGGCAATCCCACCTACCATTAATCAATACCTAAATTTAACAAAAAACTCTTCGTTAGCCACTGTAATTGGCTACCCAGAATTAATGAGTACATTTGGAGGAACCGTCCTAAACCAGGTGGGCCAAGCAGTTGAAATTTTAGCTATGGCGATGTTGGTTTATTTAGTAATTTCGCTGTTTATTTCTTTATTGCTTAATTATGTCAATAAAAAAATGGAAATCCAAGGAAGATAATTATGTCAGTATTTGATCAGCAATCAACCAGGAAGCCACCAATTTCTCAAATTGGGGCAGTTTTATGGCTTAGGACTAACCTTTTCTCATCTTGGATTAATAGTGCCCTTACAATTGCCTCACTCTATTTGCTGTATATCATGATTCCTCCCTTGCTGGATTGGATGATTTTTAATGCAAGCTTTAGCTTTGGCACTGTAAATCTTTTTGGTTTTGATATCAAGTTTAGTGAAGCCATGGCAACAAATCAGAACTGTGGTCGAGAAGGCGCATGCTGGCCTTATATCTATGAAAAACTTTACATGTATACCTATGGGTTCTATCCTCGCACAGAGACATGGAGACCTAATATTGTATTTGGATTAACAGCACTTCTTTTTGTTATCGTGCCATTATTAAAGCACTATAAGCATAAAAATAGAGTTACATTATCATTAATTATTCTCTACCCACTAGCTTCTTACGTGTTAATTGCAGGTGGTTTTGGGGTTCTAATGCCAGTTTCAACGGATCAATGGGGCGGACTCTTGTTAACTCTTATTATTGCATCAGTTGGTATTATTGTTTCATTTCCAATAGGCGTTCTACTTGCGCTTGGAAGGCAGTCAAACCTTAAAGTAATTAAGTTATTTTCTACGCTATTTATTGAATTTATAAGAGCTGTACCTTTAATTACAATCCTTTTCATGGCATCATTTGTGCTTCCATTATTCTTAGAGTCAGGAAATTATTTTGACAAGCTCTTAAGGGCGCTTATAGGTATTGCGCTATTCCAAGCTGCATACTTTGCAGAGGTTGTCAGAGGAGGGCTACAAGCAATTCCAAGAGGGCAGTATGAGGCAGCTGATGCAATTGGACTAAGTTACTTCCAAAAAAATATATTAATTATCTTGCCGCAAGCACTAAAAATTTCTATTCCTAATATAGTAGGATCTTCAATATCACTGTTTAAAGATACAACACTAGTTCTTATAATAGGGCTATTTGATATGCTTGCAATGGTTAACCTTACAAGTAATGACCCTTATTGGCTTGGACGGGAAACTGAAGGCTTTGTCTTCGTTACAATTGTTATGTGGGCTATACTGTATACCATGTCTCGCTATTCAAGAAAACTAGAGTTACGCTTCAATACTGAAAATACAAATTAAAAAAGGTAAACAAAGATGAGCACTGATAAAGCAAACATAATAGAAATATCAAAATTAAATAAGTGGTATGGTGACTTCCATGCACTAAAAAATATTGATTTAAATGTAAAAGAAGGTGAAATAATAGTGGTATGTGGCCCATCAGGTAGTGGTAAGTCAACACTAATAAGATGTGTCAACTTTCTTGAAAAATTTCAAGAAGGAAGCATCCTGGTCTCAGGAACTGAGCTTACAGATGATGCGCAAAAAATTAGAAAAATTAGAAGTGAAGTAGCAATGGTATTTCAGCATTTCAATCTATTCCCTCACTTAACGATCGTAGATAATCTAACACTTGCGCCAATATGGGTCCACAATGAAACAAAGCAAGAGGCGAGAGATAAAGCGCTTAAATTACTTGATAGAGTAGGGATAAGGGACCAAGCTGAAAAGTATCCAAATCAACTTAGTGGTGGACAGCAACAGCGTGTTGCTATTGCAAGATCTTTATGCACTTCACCAAAAATAATGCTATTTGATGAGCCAACATCGGCTCTGGATCCTGAAATGATCTCTGAAGTCTTAGACGTAATGGTTGAACTAGCTAAAGAGGGCATTACTATGATCTGTGTAACCCATGAAATGGGCTTTGCACGCAAAGTTGCAAATAGAATTATCTTTATGGATGATGGTCAAATAGTGGAAGAAAACGATCCTGAGAACTTCTTTAACAATGCGGAATCTGACAGATTACAGCTATTTTTAGATCAAATACTAACTCATTAATATTAG
>JACNFO010000041.1:0-11580 GCA_014384565.1 Candidatus Pseudothioglobus aerophilus | reverse complement strand
GTTGTTGAATAAGTAATAGATATGCCGTATATGGGCAAATTTCGAGTCGACTATATAACTCATTGATTTTTATACGTTTAGTCCAATAATTACCGTTATTTAGTCATTTTTGCTAGCTTTAGTTCCGATTATGTTCGTATAATTTATATTATGTTAAATAACTAATATTTAACATAAATTACCCTAAATAGGGTTACTGTGGATAATAACAGTCTTAGTCCCCCTGCTATTTCAGGTTTTTATTACATTTTTTTCTTGGTCCCTTTATCTTCGATATGTCAGTAAACAAAAGAAATTATGCGCTTTTAGGATTACTCGTATTAATGTGGGGATCATCATTTCTTTTAATTGATCGCTCACTATTATTTTTTTCTCCTGAGCAAGTCGTTGGCTATAGATTATTTATTGGTGCAATTACTATGATGTTAGTTGCCTTATTTTATGGAAAGAAATTTCCTAGATCTATTACACCTTGGCTTCATTTTATTGTTTATGCTGTGATTGGTAATATTTTGCCTTACCTTCTAATTGCTAAGGGTCAAGTAACAATTACTTCTGGGATGGCTGGATTGTTGATGGCTATTATGCCGTTAGTTACACTTGTTCTTGCGCATTTCTTTCTACCTAACGATAAACTAAATAGATATAAGGCATTTGGATTTGTTATTGGAATATCTGGTGTGTTATTTATATTAAGTCCTTCACTTAGAGATGGCTCTAATACGTTGATTGGAATCTTACTAGTATTATCTGCTGCATGTGCTTATGGAGTTAATACTATAATTGCTTCTCGGTTGCCCTCTTATGACCCTATTGTATCCAGTGCATCTGTATTATTAATTGCTAGCACGCTCTCATTTTTCATATGGCCAGACGTATTTTTTATTGATTTTTCTGGTGTTCCATTATTGAGTGGTGCCAGTCTTATTCTTCTTGGAATAATGCCCACTGGTCTTGCTGCTCTCGTATATTTTATTATTATCAACTCTGCTGGCGCAACATTTCTTTCTAATATTAATTATTTAATCCCTGTTGTTGCTTTTTTCCTTGGAGCATTGCTACTTGGTGAAGATATTCTTTTAAGTAATATATTGGCGTTAGTTCTAATTATCTCTGGAATTTTTGTATCAAGATTTAAATCTTAATATTTATTTTTTTTGATTATTTTATAGCGTAATTTCTCTTTTTTTTTCAATTGCTTAGCTCTTTTTTATCTTCAATCTATTTAATATTCTTATATCTATATTATTTATATTCTATATTTAGTGTATATTTATCTCCGTAAGCACTAAATGTAGTGCATCTTTCAGGAGTAGGGTTTGAGTCAAGAAATACAGGCTGTAAAAGACAATGCAGTCGATCAAGAAATATTAGTTACTAAAAGAGACGGCTCAAAAGAGTCAATTGACCTTGAAAAAATCCACCGTGTTGTTCATTGGGCATCTCAAGATCTTGATAATATTTCTGTTTCACAAGTTGAAATTAATGCTCAATTAGCTTTTTTTGATGGTATCCGCACGGAAGATATCCATGAAACAATTATTAAATCTGCAGCAGACTTAATCTCTACTGATGTTCCTGATTATCAATATTTAGCTGCTCGATTAGCAATTTTTCATTTGAGAAAAAAGGCTTACAAATCTTTTACGCCTCCCTCTCTAATTGATCATGTAACAAAACTGACTAAATTGGGTATATACGATAAAGATATTCTTGATAAATATAACGCTTCTGAATTTGAAGAATTAAATAATTATATTGATCACTGGCGTGATATGAAGTTTTCTTATGCTGCTGTTAAGCAATTAGAAGGTAAATATTTAGTTCAAAATCGAGTGACTGGTGATATTCATGAATCACCGCAAATGCTATACATGCTCGTTGGAATGTGCTTATTTCAGGAGTATAAAGGTAAAGCAAGAATTGATATTGTAAAGCGCTTCTATGATGCCTCATCTAACTTTAAAATTTCCCTTCCTACGCCGATTATGGCTGGTGTTAGAACTCCAACGCGTCAATTTTCATCTTGCGTTTTAATTGAAACGGATGATGATTTAGACTCAATTAGTGCTGCATCTGGTGCAATTGTTAAGTACGTTTCTCAGCGTGCTGGAATTGGAATAAATGCTGGAAAAATTAGAGCTATTGGAAGTCCAATTAGAGGCGGGGAAGCAACTCATACTGGATGTATACCTTTCTTCAAACATTTCCATACTGCTGTTAAATCCTGCTCACAAGGTGGTGTTAGAGGTGGTGCTGCAACGTTATTTTATCCACTATGGCACCTTGAAGTTGAAAGCCTATTAGTGCTTAAAAACAATACTGGTACCGATGAAAACAGAATTAGGCATCTTGATTATGGTGTTCAATTTAACGGATTAATGTATGAGCGCTTTTTAAAAGACTCTGATATCACACTATTCTCACCAAATGATGTTCCTGGTTTATATGACTCTTTTTTTGCTGATCAGAAAAAATTTAAAAAACTTTATGAGAAATACGAGAGTGATGATTCAATTCGAAAAGATACCATTAAAGCGCGTGAATTGTTTGCAATGTTCATGAAAGAAAGAGCAAATACTGGTCGTATTTACCTTCAAAATGTTGATCATTGTAATACTCATGGTGCTTTTAACCCAGAGCATGCTCCAATCAGACAATCGAATCTTTGTATGGAGATCACGCTTCCAACGAAGCCTCTGTTTTCAGTCCAAGATGAAAAAGGTGAGGTTGCACTTTGTACTCTTTCTGCAGTTAATTTAGGCGCTTTAGATAGCCTTGATGAGCTTGAAGACATTACTGAAATCATTGTTCGATCTTTAGATTCATTACTCGATTATCAGGACTATCCTCTCAAATCAGCTGAGATTGCTAGTAACAACCGACGTACACTTGGTATTGGTGTGACAAACTTAGCGTATTACTTGGCTAAAAATGATGCCAAATATTCAGATGGTTCAGGAAATGAATTGATTCATAAGACCTTTGAAGCACTGCAATACTACTCTTTAAAAGCTTCAAACAAGCTTGCAGAAGAACTTGGTCCCTGCCCTCTTTTTTCTGAAACTCAGTACGCAAAAGGCATAATGCCAATTGATAGTTACAAAAAAGACATTGATGCATTTTGTTCCACAAAGCTAGAATTAGACTGGGATACACTTAGAAAAAATATTAAATCTAAAGGCCTAAGAAACTCAACTTTAACAGCATTAATGCCTTGTGAAAGTTCATCTCAAATCTCGAATTCAACGAACGGAATTGAGCCTCCTAGAGGCTTTATATCAGTAAAACAATCAAAAGATGGAATATTAAAACAAGTTGTTCCTGAATATGAAAAACTTCATAAAAAATATGAGCTTCTTTGGGACATAAAAGATAACGAAGGATATCTTCAGTTATGCGCCATTATGCAAAAATTTGTGGATCAATCAATCTCAACAAATACTCATTATGACCCTTCTCAATTCGAAGGTAGTAGAGTTCCTATGAAGTTATTTTTAATGGACTTACTTAAAGCTTATAAGTATGGAATTAAAACGCTTTATTATCATACGACAAGAGATGGCTCTGGTGATGACCAAAATAACAGTAAACAGGGAGATGATGATTGTGAAGATGGTGTTTGCAAACTCTAAAATATAATTATGTCTTATAGTATTTTTAATCAAGAAATAAATGACACCTTAAAAGAGCCAATGTTCTTCGGGGATTCTGTTAATGTTGCCCGCTTTGATCAACAAAAATTTGAAATATTTGAAAAGTTAACTGAAAAACAACTTTCCTTCTTTTGGCGTCCTGAAGAAATAGATGTTTCAAAGGATAAAATTGACTTTAGTAAGTTATTGCCCAATGAAAAACACATTTTTATTTCCAATCTTCAGTACCAAATCTTGCTAGATTCAGTTCAAGGACGCTCACCTAACATAGCCTTCTTGCCAATTGTTTCTCTGCCTGAACTAGAGAATTGGATTGAAACCTGGGCATTCTCTGAAACGATTCATTCCCGCTCTTATACTCATATTATTAGAGCAATTATGAATGAACCTGGTGTTGTTTTTGATGAAATAATGAAGACAGACGAAATTATCCAGAGAGCAGCCAGTGTCTCTAAGTACTATGACAAGTTAATTAAGCATACTCAAGCTTACTTGCTTCATGGTGAGGGTGAGCACCTAATTAATGGTGAGTCAATTAATATCAACTTATACTCACTCAAACGCCTAGTTTATTTAACTATTATGTCAGTTAATATTTTAGAAGCGATTCGTTTTTATGTAAGTTTTGCGTGCTCTTTTGCTTTTGCAGAAAGAAAGGTAATGGAGGGTAATGCAAAAATTATTAAACTAATTGCCCGCGATGAAGCGCTTCATCTTACCGGAACTCAGCACATGTTAAATTTAATGCGTGACGGTAAGGATGATCCAGATATGCAAGCAATTGCTATTGAGTGCGAAGCAGAAGTCATTGAGATGTTTAAAGATGGCGCAAACCAAGAAAAAGAGTGGGCAGAATATTTATTTCGTGACGGCTCAATGATTGGTCTTAATGCTGAAATTCTTAAACAATATCTTGAATATATTACTAATAATCGTATGGCAGCATTAAATATGCAGCCTATCTTTGAACAAACAACGAACCCCCTTCCATGGCTCAACCATTGGTTGGATTCAGACAATGTTCAAGTTGCCCCTCAAGAAACTGAAATTACTTCATATTTGGTTAGTGCTATTGATAATACAATTGATGCAGAAGATCAAGATTTTGATGATTTTAAGCTCTAAATGCTACCCATTAAATGTTTAAAATTGATGTCGATAATATAAATGGAAAAACAGAGTCACTCTATGTATATGGTGACGAATCAATATTAACTGAGCTTGAAACTAACAACGTTTTAGTAAATTTTAATTGCAGACAAGGTCACTGTGGAAGCTGTATATTAAGACTTGTGAAAGGTGATGTCATTCATAAAGACTGCCTTGTCCCATTGTCCCCAGGAGAAATCCTTGCCTGCCGATCAAGACCAATAACTGATATAAAAATTACCTCTAAGCCTTAACTTTCCTTAAGATAACTAGTGATTTCCTCATAATTACCTCGAAAAATGATTCTTTGTTTTTTCTGTTCAATTTGATAATTATACATTGGGTCATAATAATCAACTAAAAGCGACTCAATTAGAGGTAAATAGTCATTTAAATCTTCATTTTTTTGATGATTAATTAGCGCTAAATTTAATTGCTTCAATAGAATTTTATATCTATCTCCACCTAATCTTTTTTGAATTTTGGAGAGAGAATTTAGCCAATAATTTGAATACAGCTCAAAACCAAAATCGCCATGTAAAGCTCTAAATTTTTGAGCCATATCAATAACATAAGATTTTAAACTAATACTTAATCTCTCTTCAAGGCTAGCATTTAAGATAATAATATCAGACTGGCGTGCTTTAATTTTTATAGCATCTGGCATGTGTATCATGCCAATATTATTACCTTCATCTTCTATTATAAATACATTATAAATTTCCTTCTTAATCAACTCTACAGTTAGCTGGTTTTCAAAGTCAATTTGTCTGGGCTGTGGAGTTACGTCATTACCAAAAGCAGAGCCTCTATGATTTGCAAGTCCTTCAAGATCTATGCTGTTATCAAGCTCATTTAATAACAATGTTTTACCGCAACCCGTTTGCCCCCCTAAAACTAAGAGCTTCTTTTCATTTATAATTCGACTCATCTCATCAATAAGAAATGACCTGATCGCTTTATAGCCTCCTTTTATTCGAGGAAATGAAATTCCTGATTGTTCATAAATCCATCCTTGAGCAATTTTTGAGCGTAATCCCCCTCTAAAACAAAAAAGTGCACCAGTTGGATGTTTATTAGCAAAATCAAGCCAATTGCCTATTCTTTGCTCTTTTAATGACCCTTTTACAAGCTCATGTCCGAGTTTAATTGCTGACTCTTGGCCTTTATCTTTATAGCAAATACCAATTAAATGTCTTTCTTCATTAGTCATCAGAGGAAAATTTAAAGCACCTGGAAAAGATCCACCCGCAAACTCAATGGGGGCCCTGATATCGAGTAAGGGCTTGTTATCTTTAAAAATTTGCGAAAAATTATTAATTTCTTCGAAGCTAATCATCTTAAGAAAATAGATTCAGAATTATCACTAGTTTTAATAATTTTTCCTATTGGATTAAGATTCATATTGTTAGAAGTTAGTAGCTTATTAAATTCTGACATGGCCTCTTTTGATACAGTTATTAATAGACCTCCACTGGTTTGTGGGTCACAAATAATTGATCTCTCCAAATCAGAGAGTTTACAAATAGATTCACCATAACTATCAAAATTTCTCTCAGTGCCTCCTGGTACACATCCTTTATCAATATATTTTAAAATATTTGGTAATAATGGTAATTTATCAAAATATATTTCTGCAGAAACGTTACTGCCTCTGCAAACCTCTAGCAAGTGCCCTGCTAAACCAAAACCAGTAACATCGGTCACTGCATTAACACCTGAAATTTTAGCAACTTTAGATCCAATATCATTTAGTGCGCACATTTGCTTTACAGCCATAATGTGATCATCTGAGCTTACTACTTTCTTTTTTTGTGCCGTTGATAAAACTCCAATTCCTAGAGGTTTTGTTAAAAAAATAGTATCGCCAACTTGTGCACTTGTATTTTTTTTAAGCTTATCAATATCAACAATTCCAGAAACAGAGAGGCCAAATATTGGCTCTGGAGAGTCAATACTATGACCCCCTGCCAATGTAATCCCTGCGCGGCTACAAATCTCACGGCCACCTTCTATGACCCTTGCACCAACATCTGCCGAGAGTTTGTTAATGGGCCAGCCAAATATTGCAATTGCCATTAGTGGCCTACCTCCCATTGCATAGACATCACTTAAAGCATTACTCCCAGCAATCATGCCAAAGTCAAAAGGATCATCTACAATTGGCATAAAAAAGTCTGTGGTACTAATAAGCGCCCTTCCATCACCTAAGTCATAGACTGCAGCATCATCACTCGACTCATTACCTACTAATAAGCCTGGATCTTCAAAACTACTAATATTTGTACCTATAATTTCTTTTAAAAGCTTAGGTGAAATTTTACAGCCACAACCAGCGCCATGACTGAATTCAGTAAGCCTCACTGAAGATAAATTAGCTTTCATATTTATTTGATTAAAGAATATTTTGAATTTAACTTTTTATAAAGATCAGACGGTGTAATTGATGGATTTGAATCCATAATTTCAAATGCAACAACATTATCTTCAACACCATTCCAATTTTTTATATATGAACCATCTTTGTAGCCATTTTGCTGCCTAAAAGTATTCAGTTGATTTTTAACAACATAACGCTTGTATAAATTCTCAATATCAATATCTAAATGAGAAATTATTGTAAAAAATAAGTCGGTGATCTTACGGATATTGTTAGTCTCTGACTGAATACATGAGGCCACGGATAAGCTCAACATTTCTTCTAAAGAGTCGACCAAAATATCAACATCAAAACTGCCCTTAGGCTCAAGCATTAGAAATTTATTTGCATATTCTTGATCACCAATACGTATAGATTCGGACATTACAAAATGCCAAATATCGACTAACTCGACTCTAATATTATCCCAGTCTGGCTGGTCATCAATATTTTTCCAGTGCTTCCAATTAAAAGAGTCGATTGCCTCTGCTACCTCCATATAAATCCCTCGATACCAGGAAATTTCTCTATTCTCTCGGGTAACCCCGGTTAACCATATTTCACCATTTGTCTCATCATTTAATTGCTTTTGAAGGGTAAACATTTGTTCAATTTGATTCATAATTTTTTGCTGTATTAAGGAATAAATAAATTATAGATAGTTAATTACTAATAGCTTGGATTAAGTCCCTAGTATCTATCAACTGAAGGGTCAATTTCTCTGGACCATGCATCAATTCCACCTTGAAGATTTACTAGAGATTGAAAGTCTTTCGAAATCAGAAAGTTTGCAACCTGCATTGATCTCAATCCATGGTGACAATAAAGTGCAATAGTGTCATCAGGATTAAGGTCAGAAAATGATTCAGCAATAGTACTCATGGGGCAGTGAATTGCTCCTTCAATCTTGCACAAATCCAACTCCCATTTTTCTCTAACATCAACAAGAACAGTGTCATTATTACTCAGATAATTTTGAAATTCTTTGGGATTTAAGTCATCTATCATTTCAAGCCTCTTGTTATTTTTAATATTAGAATTATATTTTATTCTTAACAATTAAGTACGAGTAACTTAAATGGGTAAAATTTCATTTGTGAGTAAAGATAATGATGATATTTTTAAATTCCCCTGTGACTACCCTATTAAGATTTTTGGGTTAAATCAGCCTGACCTAAAGCAAACTATCTGCGCTATAGTTGAAAGCCATATCGGAAAGCTTCATGATAATCAAATTACTACCAAAAAAAGCTCTAAGGGTAAATATGTTGCCATAACTGTAAGGATTATTGCAACAAGTAGAAAGCAACTTGATGCTATCAATCATGAATTACAAGCTTCCCCTTTGGTTTCCTATCTTTTATAAAATCTGATGTTTGAAATACGCGATAAAGGTTTAACAGATTACGCCCAAACATGGGATGAAATGAAATCTTTTACCGAGTCTAGGAATATCGAAACTCCCGATGAATTATGGCTACTAGAACATAACAGCGTATTCACTCAAGGATTGTCTGGAAAGCCAGAGCATCTTCTCAAAGAAACTGAGATACTAGTAGTGCAGTCTGATAGAGGTGGTCAAATAACCTATCACGGCCCAGGTCAATTAATAATTTACTGCCTAATTGACATCAAGAGACTAGGAGTTGGAATTAAAAAAATGGTCTCTCTTATTGAGCAATCGATAATAGACCTATTGGCTGATTATTCTATTGAAGCTCATAAAGTTTCAGGGGCTCCGGGAGTTTATGTTGACGGCTCAAAAATTGCAGCACTAGGCCTCAAAGTTAAACAAGGTAGAACTTATCACGGCTTAAGCCTAAATATTGATATGGATCTCACGCCTTATAAGCTAATTAACCCTTGCGGTTATAGTGATTTAAATGTTACCCAAATGTCCAATCTAACGGATAATGCACTCAATATTTATGACATCAAGCTAAACTTATCTAATTATCTAAAGAACTATGTCTCAAGAACTTGAAATTAAAGCACTTAAAGGTGAATCTAAAATTAGTAGGCTTAAGATTAAGCCTGATTCTGAGAGAAAGCCATTAAAAAAACCAAGCTGGATAAGAATTAGGCACTCGGGCTCTAAAAAAGTTAATGAACTTAAAAAAACATTAAGGAGTCAAGAGTTATTTACAGTTTGCGAGGAGGCTCAATGCCCCAACCTGAGTGAATGCTTTAACCATGGCACCGCTACATTTATGATTATGGGTCAAATATGTACTAGAAGATGCCCTTTTTGTGATGTTGCTCATGGAAGGCCAAAGGCTTTAGATTCAAATGAGCCACTTCATTTAGCCGACACTATTTCTAAAATGTCACTAAAGTATGTTGTTATTACCTCGGTTGATCGAGACGACTTAAGGGATGGAGGTGCTGGCCACTTCAAAGAGTGTATAGATGCTATTAGAAGTAAAACTCCTAAAGTAAAAATTGAAATTTTAACGCCTGATTTTAGAGGAAGGGTTGAAAAAGCTCTGGATATTTTCAAAGACTGTCCGCCTGATGTTTTTAATCATAACTTGGAAACGGTGCCCAGCCTTTATCCCAAAGTCCGTCCTGGCTCAGATTATGAACAGTCATTAGACCTCCTTAAAAGCTTTAAAGAAAAACACCCTTCTGTTAAAACAAAATCAGGCCTTATGCTTGGTGTAGGTGAAACTGAAAGGCAAGTGATTGACGTTCTAAAGGACTTAAGATCTCATGATGTTGATATGTTAACGTTAGGTCAATATCTGCAGCCAAGCAAGCACCACCTTGCAGTTGAGGAATACATTACGCCTGAACAGTTTCAAAAATATAAAAAAATAGCGGATGACCTTGGCTTTAATCAAGTTGCAAGCGGTCCTATGGTTAGGTCCTCTTACCACGCAGACCTTCAAGCAAAAGGCGAGCTTGTTTCATAAAAACTTATAAATTTAAGAACTCATTCTTTGATTTTTATAACCATTTAATTCGATAAAAAGTATAATAATATTATGATTAAAACATTCTTTATAGCTCTCGCATTTTTCTGCATCATTGATGTATTTTGGATATATTTTGTTGCAACGCCAATGTACAAACATGAGGTTGCAGCTCTTATGGAGCTTAAAGTTGCTCCTGCAATCATGTTTTATATAATCTTCTTATTAGGCTTAATTTTCTTTGTTATTAATCCCAATCTTAGTAATACACTTTTAAATGTTTTTATGATTGGTGCTTTTTATGGGTTAGTAACTTATGGAACTTACGACCTTACTGTTTATGCAACTATGAATATCTTTAGCCTCAAACTAGTGGTCGCAGATATTCTATGGGGAATGATTCTATCTGGCTCTGTAGCAACCCTTACTGTATTTACTTCAGCTAAATTAAACTAGCTTAATTATGTCTATTGCATTTACTTCTGGCGAGCCCTCTGGAATTGGTCCTGACATAGCCCTCATATACGCCCAACAAGAAAGGCATGAAGATCTCCTGGTTTATGGTGACCCTGATGTATTAATCAATCGAGCAAAACTTCTTAATTTACCTATCTCCTTGAAGGAACATAAGACAAGAAAAGCAAACGAACTAAGTATTTATCCTATAAAAACAAAGTCAAGAGTTGAGCCAGGGAAGTTAAACCCTGATAATTCAGATTACGTACTATCTTTGATTAGGCTTGCAACAAATGATTGTATTAACAAGAATTGTGGTGGTATGTTGACTGGCCCTATCAATAAGGCTATCATTAATCAATCAGGAATCGAGTTTATTGGTCACACTGAGTATCTTGCTGATTTAACTCAAACTCCTAAAACTGTAATGCTTCTTGCAACAGATCAACTTAAAGTCGCCCTTGCTACTACTCATCTTGCCTTAAAAGACGTATCTAAAAATATTACAAAAGAATCTCTTATAAAAGTCATTACCATAATTCATAACGATTTTAAGTACCTAGGAGTCAAAAATCCGTCAATTCTTGTGTGCGGTCTTAACCCACATGCAGGTGAAAATGGATATCTTGGGGATGAAGAGCTAATAACAATCATTCCTGCTTTAAATTCACTCAAGAAGAGTGGTATCAATCTTATTGGCCCAGTTCCAGCAGATACTGCTTTTACGCCAGACTCATTAAAAAATGTTGATGTTGTTTTAGCAATGTATCATGATCAAGGTTTGCCTGTATTGAAAGCAAAAGGTTTTAAAAATGCAGCCAATATAACCTTAGGCCTTCCCTTCATTCGCACTTCTGTTGATCACGGCACAGCTTTAGATTTAGCAGGCACTGGTAATATTAGTCTAGGTAGCTTTAATGCAGCACTATCCTACTTCAAAACTTTAACTAACAATGCGTCACCAGCCTAGAAAAAGATTTGGACA